>PMDT01000151.1 GCA_003154555.1 Spirochaetaceae bacterium | reverse complement strand
AGCCCCAGCGTGTAAGGATGCTTGGGTTCCGCGTAGATCATCTCTGTAGGCCCGGTCTCCACAAGGGAACCGGCATACATCACGTTCACGCGGTCGACGTAGCGGGCAACGACGCCAAGGTTGTGCGTGATGATCATCACGGCGGTGTGAAGCTTCGCCCGGAGGTCGGCGATGATCTCGAGAATCTGCGCCTGGACCGTGACGTCCAGCGAGGTGGTGGGCTCGTCCGCGATGATCAGCTCTGGACTGCAGCTCAACGCCATGGCGATCATGATCCGCTGCTGCATGCCGCCGCTGAACTGGTAGGGATGATCCTTGATCCTCCGTTGGGGATCCGGGATACCGACAAGCGCCAGCAGCTTGACGCTCTCCGCGAGGGCGGACTTCCTGTCCATGCCGCGGTGCAGCTCCAGCGACTCGGCGATCTGGCGGCCCACGGTGAGCACGGGGTTCAGGGAGCTGGTAGGCTCCTNNCGGATGGCGCGCATTCGCTCTTCCGTGGCCTTCAGGAGATCCTCACCCTTGAAGAGGATCTCCCCGCCGACGATGACGCCGGGCGGATAGGGAATAAGGCGCAGCACGGACATGGCACTCACGCTTTTTCCGCAGGCGCTCTCACCCACAAGGCCCACGCACTCGCCCTTGTTCACGTGGTAGGACAGACCATCGACCGCCTTGACCACCCCGTCATCGGTGTAGAAATATGTCCGCAGGTCCTTGACCTCGAGTATCTTCTCGTTCTTGCTTTCCGTCATCACTCCAGCCGCGCGTGCCGTGCAGAGGGCAGCCTGTCGCGTGCCTGTTTATACTCCAATTCCATTCCCGCGGCAAGCATTGTCGTCCTGCATCGCGAGGAAGATCAAATCAATGGTTACCGGCCCCAATCGGGTCGCAGCCATCGACTCATTAGAATTGTCCGTGAGGCTGTTCCGTCTTTGCCGGGGAGTGACGGCGCACCCGGTCGTGTCGTTCGGATTACCCGTCCGTGCAAAGGGCGAGGACGGCCGATGCCGCGGCCTCGTCCACGACCAGCATCGTGACAAAACGGCCGCGAAGCGCGGCTGCCACTGCCTGCGCCTTCAGGCTCCCGGCTGCGACGCCCACGCGGACAGGTATGCGGAGAAAGGTCCCACTGTCGATTCCGATAAGGCGTCGGTTCACGTCGATGGGAAGCACGGATCCGTTCGCGCCGATCTGGAATCCGCAGACGGTGCCTATCGCGCCTCCTTCCGCCAATGCGCGTGACTCGTCCTTCGAGAGGTAGCCGGCCCGGACCAGGGAGCTTATCCCGGGGTTGTTTGATCCGATGCCGAAGAGGGCAATCTGCACACCGGCTCCGCGCTTCAGCGACGCGGAAATGCCCTTCTCTGCGAGGAGCAGCTTTTTCAGCGCGACGTTGCGCACGATCATGGGCGCCTGGACGATGCGGTACCTGCCGTGAAGCTTCTCTGCGAGCTTCTGGGCAAGCCCGAACCCGTCGATTTCCGGGTTGCCCTCTCCCAGGCCGCCGTGAAGCTGCACCACCTCCGCCCCCTCCAGCGGCATCGGCGACACATGGCGCACCAGCTCGTACAGTGTGGTCCCCCAGCTGATGCCGATGCGCACGCGATCCTTCAAGAGCGGCCGGATGCGTGCGGCGGCTGCCAGTCCCACGTGGACCGTCGCCTGCCGTGGATCCGGACCGGCGGGCACGACCACGGCATCCGCAAGGCCGAACTTGTCGCACAATTCCCGCCGCAGGCGGGCGATATGGGATGAATCGTCGTTGATGCGGATCTCGACGATACGCAGATCCCGGCAGAGCTTCAGCAGGTTGGATATCGAGGAGCGTGCGACACCGAGCTTCCTGGCGATCTGCTGCTGCGTGAGATCCTGCTCCCAGTACAGCTTCGCCACATCCACGAGCAGGTCATGTCGCGTTGCGTCCAGCTCCTTCGGCATCTGTGCTCCCCTCAGGTCAGAAGCGCATAGCTGTCTTCCAGCAACGTCCGGATGCGGGACAGGAAGAGGGCCGCCGGAGCGCCGTCAATGTGGCGATGGTCGTGCGTCAGGCAGAGGCTCATTATCCTGCGAGACTCGATCGTTCCGTCCTTTCCGGTCCGGAAAGCCTCCTCCATGGCGCCCACGCCGAGTATGGCGCTTTCCGGCACGTTGATCAGCGGTGTGAACTCGGTGATCCCGTACATGCCAAGGTTCGTGACGGTGAAAGTCCCCCCCGCGTACTCTCCCGCGGACAGCGAGCCGGTGCGCGCCTTCTCGGCAAGATGCCGCGCTTGATCGGAGATCTGGCGTACAGAGAGCGAATCCGCGCCGCGGATCACAGGCACAATGAGGCCTGCCTCAAGCGCAACCGCTACTCCGATATTGATTTCGGCCCGGTGGACGATCCTGTCTCCTTCGATCACGGAATTGACGAGCGGGTTCTCCCGCAGGGCCACCGCCGCCGCCTTCACGATGAAATCGGTGAAGGAGATCTTTGACGCGCCGACCGCGTTGATCCGCGCCCGCAGGGCCGCAAGCTCCGTGACGTCGGCTCGCGTGACGAGCGTGACGGAAGGGACCTGCTGGTGGCTGCGCAGCATTTTNNGAATGCCACCAGGAGTGGCCGCCGGAATGCCCGGCCCTGCCGCGGCGGGAGCCGGCACCGCGCTGCCTGCCCTCACGTCCCGGGCCAGCACCGCGCCGTATGGTCCCGAGCCCTTCACAGTGGAGAGTGCGATGCCGGCCTCTGCCGCGATTCTGCGCGCCGCGGGGGAAGCAGGAGTCCTGCCGACGCCGGGGGCGCTGGGAGCGCCTGGCGCTTCCTGCGCTGTCTCCCGCCGGGCAGCGGTCGGCAGAGGGGTGGCCGCAGGAGCCGACTCCGCGGCGACCGCCTCGATCTTCTCCCCGGGCGCGCCAATCCATGCAATGGTCTGCGTGGCAGGCACGACCTCGCCATCACCGCGCACAATGGAAAGGAGCGTGCCGTCGTACTCGGCCTCGAGGTCCATCGTGACCTTGTCAGTCTCAATGATTGCAATGATCTCACCCCGGGATACCGTGTCGCCCGGCTTCTTCAGCCATTGCACGAGGGTACCTTCCTCCATGGCCATCCCGGTCTTCGGCATGATCACGTTGTGCGCCACGGCCCCCTCCTATTTCGCCAGGTCCCGGGCTGCGGCCAGAATTGCCTCCGTGGTGGGAACGATGCCCGCCTCGAGGTACTTGTTGTAGGGAATGGGCACGTCCTTGCCGGCGAGCCTTCGCACGGGTGCATCAAGGTAGAAGAAAGCCTCGCTGTCGCAGATCGTGGCGGCGATCTCACCGCCAAAACCTCCGAATCTGCACGCCTCGTGTACGATCAGGACACGGCCTGTCTTGATGGCAGAAGAAACGATGGCTTCGGTGTCCAGCGGCCGGAGGCTGCGCAGGTCCATCACCTCGGCGGAGATTCCATCTTTCGCGAGCTCTTCCGCGGCCTGCAGGCACCGTTCCATCATCCTGCCGTACGAGATGATGGAGATGTCGGTGCCAGGGCGATTCACGTCCGCTTTTCCCAGGGGGATCACGACGTCCCCATCCGGCACAGGGCCTTTCTTTCTGTACAGGAGCTTCTGCTCCAGAAAAACCACGGGGTTGTCGTCACGAATGCTCGCCTTGAGCAGCCCCTTGGCGTCGGCAGGGGTGGAAGGGGCAACAACCTTCAAGCCCGGCACATTGAGGATCCATGCCTCGATGCTCTGGCTGTGCTGTGCTGCCGCACCGGTGCCCGAGCCTTCGGGTGCGCGCAGGACCATGGGCACCGAGACCTGGCCGCCGAACTGGTAGCGCGCCTTGGCGGCCTGGTTGACCAGCTGGTCCATGGCGATGGTGATGAAATCACTGAACATGATTTCCATGATCGGGCGCATGCCGGTCATGGCGGCGCCGACCGCGGCGCCGGTGATGGCCGCTTCTGAGATGGGGGTGTCACGGATACGGTCCGGGCCGAACTCTTCCAGCATTCCGCGGGTGACGCCGAATGCGCCGCCATAGGCGCCAATATCTTCGCCCAGCAGGAAGACCTTCGGGTCCCTGCGCATCTCTTCTGACATTGCATCCTTGATGGCCTGGGCGTAGGTGATCTCGTTCATCGTCACTGGCTCCTTCACGCGTAGACGTCCTGCTCGACGGTGTCGAGGGACGGTTCGGGGCTCGATTCAGCGTAGGCAACGGCGTGCTCGATGACAGCCGCTGCCTCGGCATCAATGCCGGCGATCTCGGCCTCGGTGAACAGGCCCTGCTGGAGGAGCGTCGAGACGAATCGCTTGAGCGGGTCCTTCCTCTTCCACTCCTCCACCTCCTCCTTTGTTCTGTAGGCGCCCGAGTCGCTTTTGGAGTGTCCCATGATCCGGTAGGTATTCAGCACGAGCAGCACCGGGCCGTTCCTGCTCGCGTGCTCCCGGGCTTCCTGCGCCGCCGCGTACACGGCAAGCACGTCGTTGCCGTCCACGGTCATCCCGGGAATCCCGTACGAGGATGCCCGCAGGGCGATGTCGGTGATGTTCATGGAGGCCGTGACCTTCATCGACATTCCATAGCAGTTGTTCACGCAGGCGAATACGATCGGCAGCTTCCAGACGGAGGCGAGGTTGATGGACTCGTGGAACGTGCCTTCGTTGGACGCGCCGTCGCCGAAGAAGCAGACCACCACCCGGTCGATCTTCTGCATGACAGTGCCGAGCGCCGCGCCGACGGCGATGGGGATTCCTCCCCCCACGATTCCGTTGGCCCCGAGATTGCCCGCCGAAACGTCGGCGATGTGCATGCAGCCGCCCTTGCCCTTGCAGACACCGGTTGCCTTGCCGAGGAACTCCGCCATCATGCGGTCCACGTTCATCCCCTTGCTGATGCTCTGACCGTGGCCGCGGTGGGTCGCGTAGATGAGGTCCTGCGGCTGGATGCCGGCACACACTCCCGTCCCGGTTGCCTCTTCTCCAATGCAGAAATGAGCGGTGCCATGCACCTTGCCAAGGCTGAAGAGGCGCATTGCCGTTTCTTCGAACGCCCTTGTCAGTGCCATTTTGCGGTACATGTCCTCAAGTTTTTCCCGTGGGATCGTCAAGGCGGACCTCCTGACAGATGTCGACTGCGCGCGAGCATCCTGACAAATGTCACGAATCGTGTCAATCGAGGTCGTCGAGCCGCCGGGAACGCCGCGTGTCGTCTGCCTTGTCATTAGTCTTACTAATTATTTGAATAATAACACAATTTTGTTGACAACTCATACCAATTGGATTATTCTCCGCGACAACCGCTTGAAGCGGAATCACACTTCGATACAAACGGTGGGGAAAATGGCACAAGAGAAGGAATTGGTGGAGAAGGCGTCCCTCTCCGACGGCGGTCACATCATCAGTGGCGCGCAGAGCATTTTCGAAGCACCCGGGCCCGACAAGCTCAGGTTCGATCTCAACGAAAACCTGTTCGGCCCTTCGCCCCGGGTGAAAGAGGCCATCGCCTCCTTCGTGGAGAAGGTCGGGGTGAACTGGTACAACGCCTGGATGCGCAAAGAGTGCGCAGAGGTGATCGCTGCGTACGCCGGCGCCAAACCTGAAAATGTATTTGTGTGCAACGGCTCGGCCGAAATTCTCGTCCTCATTTCGGAGGTGTTCCTGCAACCGGGGGACGAGCTTCTGACTGAATACCCCACCTACAGGGTCCTGCTCAACTACGCCAAGGTTTATGGCTCGGACATCGTCAAGGTGCCGCAGGCGGAAGATTTCACCACTGATCATTTTTCGCGTGAATTCATTTCGAAGATCAGCCCGAAAACGAAGATCGTCTACATCTGCAATCCCACGACATTCAGCTCCCGCGTTTCCTACGACGCAATAGTCGAGATCCTGGAGGCATCCCGCAAGGCGCCCAACCCGATTGTCGTCATCGACGAAGCCTACTGGG
>PMDT01000175.1 GCA_003154555.1 Spirochaetaceae bacterium | reverse complement strand
GGTGGTCGGTGACGGTGTAACTGGCGGTGGTGCCCGTCTCGGCGCCCGTGAAGTGGAAGCTCATCGCCATCTTGTTCGCGTTGTTGATGTAGCTCTGGTTGATGGTCACCGAGAAGCCCGATGGAGGCGTCGCGTCTTTCGTCTTCGTGGTCGTTGCCGCCCCACCGACGTTGCCGAATGTGTCCGTCATCGTGAAGGAGAATGTCACTGTTCCGTCATTCAGCCCGGTCAGGTCGGCGTTGAAGGGAATGGTGGCACTGCTTGACGCCGTCCCATTTCCGGTCACCGGCGTCCCGCCGCCGGAGCTGGAGACGGTGTAGGTGTAGGAGGCACCTGACTCAGGGCTCACCAGCGAGAAATCTATTGAACCTTTGTTGGCATTATTGACATACGGCTGGGTGACTGTCACCGAGTATCCCGATGGCGGCGTGGCGTCCTTTACCACCGTTGTCGTCACCGGCGTTCCCGGGTTGCCCGCGACGTCTGTGAGCGTGACTGAAAGTGTCAGGGTGCCATCGCCGAGGGTGGTCACATTGATCGGTGACACAGTCTGCCCTGAACCAGTAATCGTGCCCGTGCCCGTGACCGTTCCACCGCCTGTGCTTGTGACTGAGTAGTCGTAGGTTGCTGTCACCTCCGCTCCGCTGAAGTTGAAGCTCATCGTGGTACGGTTTCCGGAGTAGATGAAGGGCTGCACGATGGCTGCCGCGTAACCGCTCGGCGCCGTGTTGTCCACTGTGTAGGTGAAATTCGA
The DNA here is from genome assembly GCA_003154555.1 of Spirochaetaceae bacterium. Lineage (GTDB taxonomy): Bacteria > Spirochaetota > Spirochaetia > SZUA-6 > Fen-1364 > Fen-1364. The sequence continues at coordinate 3,807 of PMDT01000175.1, read as the reverse complement.
CGGCGCTGGATTGTTTGGATTGCCCGCCAGGTCGGTCGCTGCCACCGACAGAATGACGCTTCCGTCGGTCGCCGGCGGCACCAGCCAGCCGTAGCTCCACGTGGTTCCTGCGCCCGTCATGGCAAAGCTGCCGTTCTGGACGCCGCTCAGAGTCAGGATCGGCGCGGTCACCGGCTCGTTGAACGTGGCGGTGATGGTCACGCTCTGGTTGCCGCGTACGATGAAGTCCGTGGCCGCGGCGCCTTCCAGGCCCGTCAGCGCGACGTTGGGAGCGGTATTGTCGATGGTCACCGGCACGCCGGATGTGACGGCGCTTGCCGTGGTGGGGTTTCCCGCAGCGTCGGTTGCGGTGATAGAGAAAGTAATCGGGCCGTCGTTGCCCGCCGGCACGGGATACGTGGCGGTGTAAACCGCGCTCGTGAAGTTCGCATTCATGGAAGAAAGAACCGGCGTGACATTGCCTCCCTTGATCGACACAGTCGGGAGATACGCGGTCGAGCCGAATCCGGACTCTGCATCGTTGATCGTGAAGTTCAGTGTCGCGGTATCATTCTGCTTGGCCCGCGAGGAGGTTGTGGAGTTGTCCGACGTCATCGTGATGGACGAAATGGTCGGTGGGGTGTTGTCCATCAACACGATGTACGAAGCAACCGTCGTGCGTTGCGGGGCGTGGTTGTCGTTGGCAGTAATGATCACCGACGCAGTCCCGGATTTGCCGGAAAGGGTGGCGAGCCCCGACTGGAGCGGGAAAGAGAAATGTCCCAAACCATCGACCGAGCCCGTGACATCTATCACGGGCGAAGTAAAGGTGGATGTCACGAGCTGGAAGGTCAATCCCAGAGGTGACGCCAGCAACGAGGGGGGGGCGGGTGTTACATTGCCCTCAGCCTGTTGGGGAGTATAGTGGCTTGGACTGTAGTAGACGTTCGTCGTGGCGCTGGTGAACGTCAGTTGTGGTCCCGAAACGTCAGCGACAAGGTAGTTTGTGCTCGTCGTCGTATGTCCGTTCTTGTCGGTCGCTGTCACTGTCAAGATGAGGGAGGTGTCATTAATGAATGGCACCGTAAATGTCGTCGAGAACACTTGCGTCGTCATGTCGAACGTGAAAAACGGTTTCGGGATCAAGGATCCGGTACTTTGTACGGAATAGCTCGTCGTGCCAGTCACGACGGTTATGGAGGTTCCCCAGTCCTTTCCCGTCACCCCCCATGCAAGAGAGGCGATGTTGTCGTCATGCGTCGGGTCGTCTGACGCATTCGCAACTGTGCCGCTCAAGGTGAGTACCGTCGTGCCAGGAGTGTATTTGAGGTTCGTGCCGGTGGGGCTTGTCAGCGTAATAACCGGGCCGGACCCCTCCGTGAGCTGCACGGTGGAAGTTGAGGGATTGCCGTTGACGTCCGTTGCGTCGATGTTGACGGAAACGACACCTCGCAGTGTCGTCGGGGTGATCGTGGAAATGGTAAAAGTGAAAGTATGGCTTGCCGCGTTCCAGGCAATGGTGCCGGAGCCGAAGGTCGTGTTCGGGGTCGTCGTGCCATCCGCGTTGATCGTGATCTTGCCCTTGCGCAGGACGTCGTTGGCAACCGTGTAGTCGATTGTTTTCAGGGTGCCCTTGCCATCGGCGGCCGTCACGGCGTCGTCGGTGATGGTTCCCGTGAAGGTGACGCTGGCGGTGTACGTCTGGCCTGCCAGGGGGGAAACGACCGTGATCGTCGGCGGCAGCCTGTCGGTGACCGCCGTTGCAAGCAGGTCCGTCACCGGGGGCGGGCAGGCGGAGAGAAGAAGAACCAGTGGAAGGAGGAGGGCGCAAAGGAGAACAAAATGGTGGAAGCAGCGGTTGCCAGCGCCAGTTTTCATGGGTCTCCCTATTCCGTGCAAGCCTCAAATCTTACTGTATTGTTACTAAAAGCATATCGCAGAACCCCACAGGGGCACAACCGGTAGCCGCCGCGAATGGCCGCCGGGAGGCGGGCGCTTTTGTGCCCGGCGCGCAGCGCAGCGCGGAGCAGGCAAGCGACGACCTTCATCTGTTCCTGGCCGCAGCCGCGACATGAGCGCGGATATACGACAAGTAGTCAGTAACTGATTACATCTCTCATTGCGGCGGCCAGCGGGAGCGAACTCTTGCCGGCGCCTCAACGCGCCGCGGCTCGCTCAGTCTCCAACTGATTCCTTGACGAGCAGGAGGGTGACTTTGCGGCCGAGGAATAGCGCCTCGCGTTCGAAGATGAGGAGCTTTCCGATCATGCTGTTGCCAAGGAAAAAATAATGCCTCTCAATTCAGATCAGGGTCGAGGTCATGGACCTGAACTCCCTGAGCGGCCGGCCTTCATGCATGTGGGCAGCCAGCCGCGTGAGCTCCGTCCTGCTGTAGTGAAAAAACATCCTGTAGGCAGCGCAGAGCCGGTTCACGCCGCCGGGCTCGCCGGGGGCTGCCGCGTCGCGATCCTTCGGACACCCTCCGTTGCAGGACAGAAGCACGTCGCATTCGCGGCACGTCCGCGGCAGGCTGTCACGCTTCGCGTCACCAAAGGCGATCATGCGCGGGTCGTCGACAAGGTCAGCCAGCGCCTGCTCCCGCAGGCTCCCGATCAGGTGATCGGAGTCGACAAAATGATCGCAGGCGTAGATGCCGCCATCGCGTTCCAGAACGACGACCTCGCCGCAGGTTTCGCGGTGCACGCAAAGGGCATGGGGCATGCCATAGAGGGGACGGAGCGCTTCATCGATGTTCTGGATGACCGTGCGGCCGACATCCTGCGCAATCCAGCGATCGAAAATGCGGCAAAGGAATTCCCCAATGGCTTCCGGGGCTGCCGCAGCGGCGGTGGCGCCCGCCGCGCCGGCGCTCCCGACAACCAGCGGGAGGAACTGCAGATGTGTCGCTCCCAGTCGGCGGAAATAGTCAAAGACTGCGTCGGGCTGCAACGCGTTGCGCGCCTGGATCACGCAGAGCAGGTTCACGAAGACGCCCTTCTCTTTCAGAAGCTCGTAGGCCCGCTCCACCCGCGCGTGGGTTGGATCGCCGTCGGCTGTTCTTCTGAACGCATCATGCATGTCGGCCGGCCCGTCGAGGCTCAAGCCGACGGAGAAGCCTTCACGGGCCAGAAAGCCCGCCCATGCGCCGTCCACGATGTACCCATTCGTCTGCAGGCCGTTGGAGACGCTGCGCCCGGGCGGAAGATGCGCGCGCTGGAGCCGGACGATGGTGCGGAAGTAGTCCAGACCGAGAAGCGTCGGCTCACCGCCGTGCCATTCGAAATGCACGACGGGTCCCGGTGACGCACGGAGCCTCTGCTCGATGTAGCGTTCAAGGAGGTCGACAGGGAGGCGGCCCGGGCCCTTTGGCAGGACCGCCTCCTTTCCCCGGTAATAGCAGTACGCGCAGCGCATGTTGCAGCGCGGCCCCGCGGGCTTTGCCATCACGAGGCATTCCCGAGACACGCCGACTCTCCTAGGAGGTGAGTGTCCTGGCAAAGAACGTCAGGAGACGCGCAAAAGAATCGCGGGCGGCCTTCACCTCGTAGCCCGGTCCGTCGTCGTTGAAAAACGCGTGGCCGGCCCCTTCATAGATATAATGCTCGAAAGGCTTTCCCGCCGTGCGCATGCCTTCCTGGAAGCCGGGGATGCCCGCGTTCACGCGCTGATCCTTCGCGCCATAGAAGGCAATCACCGGACACGCGATCTTCGCGATCTTCTGTGCGGGCGGCGTCGTGCCATAAAAGACGGCAGCGCCTGAAAGCGCCGGCTCTTCGCAGGCAAGGAGGGCGGACAGCCCCCCTCCCATGCAGAAGCCGACGCAGCCGA
>PMDT01000051.1 GCA_003154555.1 Spirochaetaceae bacterium | reverse complement strand
CAGATGCCGGTCATGGATGGCTACACGGCAACGCGCGCCATCCGTCAGTGGGAACAGGGTGAAAAGCGCGCTCGCGTGCCCATCATTGCGCTCACTGCCTACGCATTGAGCGGGGACCGGAGCAAATGTCTCGAAGCCGGCTGCACGGATTACCTTGCCAAGCCCATCAAGAAAGAAGCGTTGTTCGCCGTCATCGCGGGGCACGTTCGGGATGCCGCGCGCGCGGCGCCGGTGCCCGAAGCATCCACTTCCTCAATGACCGTTCGCGCCGACCCTGAAATAGCCGAGCTGATCCAGGAGTTCATGCACGCCATGAAGGGCCGCGCCAATGCGCTCGTCCAGGCTCTCCATGACCGTGATTTCGAAACCATTCGCACAGTCGGCCACCAGATGAATGGCGAGGGAGGGACTTTCGGATTCGATGCGATCTCGACCTTCGGCGCGGATCTCGAACACGCCGCCCTCGCGGAGAATGACGCGACGATGGGGAAGACCGTGGAGGAGCTTGTCTCGTACCTGGGGCGGGTGCAGGTCGTCTACGACCAGAAGGAAAGCGCAACATGAAGATTCGATTCTGGGGAACGCGCGGCTCGCTCGGCACGCCGGGCCCGGGCACGACATATTTCGGCGGCAACACCTCGTGCGTCGAGGTGACCACCGAGGAAGGCGGGCGCCTGATCCTCGACTGCGGCACGGGGGCGCGCCCGCTGGGCATCGAGCTCCTGGCCACCGCACCCAAGCCGATCAAGGGAAGCATTCTCCTTGGCCACACCCACTGGGATCACATCCAGGGTTTCCCCTTTTTCAAGCCGGTCTTCGTGCCGGGGAACAGCTTTTCGGTCTGGGCGCCAAAGGGAGGCAGCCGCTCGCTGCAGGAGACACTTTCCGGCCAGATGGAGTTCACCTATTTCCCCATCGAGCTCGGCCAGCTTCCGGCCCAGATCACCTATCATGAGCTTGCCGAAGGCACCTACGAGATCAGCGGGGCGCGGGTGACGACGCAGTATCTGAACCATCCCGCCGTTACGCTCGGCTACCGGATCGAGGCCGACGGCGCGGCGATCGTCTACGTGACCGACCACGAGCCATTCTCGGACAATCTCTGGCGGGGCGACTCTGAACCCGGCCATATCGACTCAATGGTGCACGAGGGCGATCGCCGCCATGCCCGTTTCATGGCGAATGCTGACCTCCTCATCCACGACGCGCAATACACGCCGGAGGAGTATGCATCCAAGAAGACGTGGGGTCACAGCCCCTACGACTACGTCGTGGAGCTCGCGGCGGCGGCCGGCGTCAAGCGTGTCGCATTGACACACCACGACCCCGAGCACAACGATCTGTTCGTCGCCGACATCGAACAACGGGCGCGCGCGCTGGCGGAGAAACGCAAGTACGCGCTGGAGGTCTTCTGCGCCCACGAGGGCGGCGAATATGTCATCAACGGGAAGCAGATCCCGCTCTCGGCCGTGCGACAGGGGGATGCGGAGGCGGCGGTCTCGCCGGTTGCCGCTGCGCGCATCCTGGTCGTGGACGACGATCCGCTGCTGCGCCGGCTCGCGGTGAAGGTCCTTGCGAAGTACGGCCACACGGTGCGCGAGGCCGTCAACGGCCGGGAAGCGCTCCGCAGCATCGCGGATGAGCGGCCCGACCTCGTCGTGCTCGATCTCGAGATGCCCGAGATGCCCGGCCTCGACGTGCTGCGCGAGCTGCGCTCCGCGCCGGCCACCCTGCACCTGCCCGTGCTTATCCTGACGGTCTCGGGCAATGAGGCTGCGACATCCGCCAGCTTCGAAGCAGGAGCGACCGACTACCTCACGAAGCCGTTCTCGATTCCGGCGCTCACGGCCCGTGTCCATGCGTGCCTGGAGCGGGCGGCGCACCAGCGCGACTGAACGACCACGGGAACGGCCGTTGCGGTGATTCTCCTGTCTCCTATGTGCGCCAGCGGACAGAAAATGTCGGCCGCGATGTGCAGCTTTGAGAAGAGAGACTTTGGAGGATCAGCGTGATCCATCCGGGGCTCAGAGAAGGAGAACGCGATGAACAGAGACCAGAGCAAGGGCAGAATCGAACAGGCGAACGGCAAGGCACGGGAAACCGTCGGCAGGGTCAAGGGCAACAAGAACCTGGAAAAGAAGGGAAAGCTGCAGAAGGACCTCGGCAGGGCACAGGCAGTGTATGGCGATACGCAGGAAATCATAAAGAAAATCGACGCGCGGGTCTAGGGGCCGGCATCGAAGGAGCAGGACATGACATTTGCAGCAAGAATGAAGGGCATCATCAACAAGGGCGTGGCGGAAGCGCAGGACCTCGGTGCGCGGGGTGTGCTGAAGCTCGAGATCATGAAGTTGCAGGCCCGCGCTGAGAAGCTCATGGCGAAGCTCGGCAGCGAGGTATACAGGTCGCTCGTGGACCGGGACCACACCACGGTGAGCCGTGACACGCCGGCGATCCGCGACTTTCTGCGGGAGATAACAAACCTTCGTGAACGCAAAGACGTGAAGGAAATGGAATTCCGCTCGTTCGTCGGAAAGAAAAAGGCAGCCTTGGAAGCCGCAGGAACAACCTGAGGAAAATCGGGGACCGAAAAGCCCTCGCCCGGGCGTACACGAACAGGTAATGGAACAGAAAAAACCACTCGACGAGGATCGGGCAACCCTCAAACGCATCGCCCGCAGGGTGATGATAGAGAGGCACCTCCTCCCCGACTTTTCACCCGAGGCGGTAGCCGAGCTGGAAGGAATCCTGTCGCCGGCGGGAATACAAAGCCTCCCGCCGGCGGAGCTCCCCGGGATTCGCGACCTGACGGCTCTCCCGTGGGCCTCGATCGACAATGATGACTCGCGCGACCTGGACCAGCTCACGGTCGCGGAAAAGCTGCCGGGAGACACGGTGAAGATTCGCGTTGCCGTTGCGGATGTGGACGCGCTCGTGAAAAGCGGCAGCGCCATCGACGAACACGCCCGTCACAACACGGTTTCCGTGTACACGGCAGCGGAGATCTTCCCGATGCTGCCGGAAAAGCTCTCCACCGACCTCACGTCGCTGGGCCTGGGGGCGGAGCGCCTGGCCGTTGTCGTGGAAATGTCCATCGGCGCGGATGGCGCCTTGCGAGGCTCGGACGTCTACCGGGCGCGGGTCGTCAATCATGCCAAGCTCGCCTACAACAGCGTCGCGGCCTGGCTTGAAGGAAACGCCCCCGCGCCTGAAGGCATCGGCGCAGTTGAGGGCCTGGCGGACAACCTTCGGCTGCAAGACCGGACCGCCCAGAAGCTGAAGCTGCTCCGCCATGTTCATGGCGCGTTGAGCCTGGATACCATCGAGGCGAAACCCGTTTTTGACGGCGAAACTCTGCGCAACCTCGAGGTGGAAGAGAGAAATCGGGCCAAGGAAATCATCGAGGATTTCATGATCGCCGCCAACGGCGTCACGGCGCGACTTCTTGCCTCGAAAAAACTCTCTTCGATACGGAGGGTCGTGCGCACGCCCAAGCGCTGGGACCGGATCGTCGAAATCGCATCAGAGCGGAAGTTCCGCCTTCCGGAGAGCCCGGATTCGGGGGCGCTTGACCAGTTCCTTGTGAAGGAAAAAGCAGCCGATCCGCTGCGCTTCCCCGACCTCTCCCTTTCCGTGATCAAGCTGCTCGGATCGGGCGAGTACGTCGCGGATCCCCCGGAAGGGGCCCCTCCGGGGCATTTCGCTCTCGCCGTGAAAGATTATGCGCACTCCACCGCGCCGAATCGCCGGTACGCCGATATCATCACGCAGCGCCTAGTGAAGGCCGGCATTGCCGGGCAGGCCGCGCCTTACACCTTCGCCGCGCTCGACGAGCTGGCGCGCCATCTCACTGACGCCGAGGACGCATCCCGCAAGGTCGAAAGGCAGGTCGGCAAGTCCGCGGCGGCGCTGCTCCTGACCTCGAAGATCGGAGAAAGCTTCGACGCCCTGGTCACCGGCGCTTCCGACAAAGGCACGTGGGCGAGACTGATTGCCATTCCGGCTGAAGGAAGGGTGGTGCGTGGTTTCGAGGGCATGGACATCGGCGACAAGATTCGCGTCGTGCTCACGGCCGTGGATGTCGAGCGGGGCTACATCGATTTCGCGAAAGCAGGTACGGGGCGGCGCCTTCCACGCCGTCCCGCTTCATCGTGAGCACGAGGCTTCTCGTGCGCCGTGTGACATCCGGCGGATTCCTTTCCACGCTGCAGATCTGCAAACGCATGACCATGATCGCGGCGTTCATCGCGATCCTGGCCTCCCCGATTGCCGCAAAGGAGCTCGCCACTGATACCGGGGCCGTCGTCGACATGCCATCAGGCTTCACGGCCGGGGACGGAGACGGAAAGACCCGTTTCGCCTATTTCGATGCGAACAACGGCATGGAGTTCGACATCCTGATCTACGCGCCCGGCCGCTACGCCTCGGCCGATCTCATGGCGACCGACCTTCTCCAGCAGATGGGTTCGACAGGGGACCGTGCGAGCTTCACCTACCAGGATCATGGGGCAGTGATCGCGGAGCTTGATTTTGTCAATGGCACGCCTCGCAAGGGTCACGCCCTTTTCATCGCCGGCGCCACGGCGTCGGAGAGCAGCTACGCGCTGGTCGCGTCTGCGGAAAGCACTGCCATCGACTCCTACTCCGAGCTCATCATTTCCTGCCTGGATGCGTTTTCCATCGATCGCGCCGCCCGCCGATTCCCCGGACCGGTGAGCCAGTTCCTCCTCGCCTGGCCCGCCGCGCGCAATGAAAAGAAGCCGGTGAACCTCCCGGGCGGCAGCGTCTCGCTGCCCTGGTCCACCGATGAAGCGCAGGAAGTGCTGTCCGTCGCGGAGAGGGAATACCACGTCCTCGTGATGTACCTGAAGAGCGAGACCCTCTGGGAAGACGCCTGGGCGCGCTACTACAGGATGGTCTACAAGGAGTCGGCGGCACGTCTGGACAGCCTCACGGAAGCCTTCTCCCGCTCACTTCCCGCCAACGACCCGACGGAAAGCGCCCGCAGGGTGCTCGACTGGATCCAGGGATTTCACTACGAGCGCGACTTTGCGGGAATCGACTTCGTTCCTCCGCTCACCGCCGCATTCGAGCAAAGGGGTGACTGCGACTCCCGGGCCATGGTCATGGCCATCATTCTCGAACGCCTTGGAATCGATTGCGTTCTGATGGTCTCCCGCGAATACTCCCATGCCATGCTTGCCGTGGATGTCCCCGGCGGCGGCCAGCGATTCCCCTTCAATGGAAAATCCTATCTCGTCGCCGAAACGACCGCCAGGGTGGGAATCGGAAAAATCGATTCCGCTCAGACGGATCTCTCCAAGTGGCTCGGAGTGGATCTCGGCAACTAGAAATCGGCGCGCTGACGGCGGACCCTAGCGGGGCTTCTCCGGTTCCATCGGGACGAATTTCGATTTGAGGATCTTCTGCACAATCGCGCGGCCGGGATCATTGATGTGCTCCACGAGCACGCGTGCGGCCTCCCATCCCATCTCGTAGGTCGGCTCGATGCAATGGGGCATGGTCCGGGCCAGGAGCAGCGGAGGTCGCTCGATCTCGTTGTGAGATGCAAGCTGTATTTTCGCCGGCACGTCGATACCGAGGGAGCGCAGCGCCACCACTCCCGCCCGCAGAAGCCCGTCATTCAGCGCGTAGAAGCACGTGAAGCCTCCCGCGCGATTAATCAGACCCTTCAGCCTTTTCAGCACGTCCTCGCCGGGCTCAGGATCGACAAGATTGTCATTGATGCTGACGACGAGCCGTTCATCGACAGGGATGCCCGCCTCTTCGAAGGCATTGCGGTAACCCTGCTCCCGTTCGTCCATGCTCGTGCATTCGAGTCCCCGCGCGAGCAGGATCCTGCGGTGACCGCGCTCGATGAGGTAGCGGGTCAGCGTGCGCGAGCTCTCCTCGTGATCGGCGCCGACATAGTTGGCCAGCAGGCGGGGAATGGAGCGGTCCACAAGTGTAAAGGGGATCTGGGCGCTTCCGAGGATGCCGACGAGCCTGGTGTTGCCTTCCCGGTATCCCGTATCGATGACAGGCGCGAATATGACCCCGGCGATGTCGTGGGACCGCAGCGAAAGGAAGTATTCCTCCACCTTGGCGAAGTCGCGGTCCGCATTGCAGATCAGCGTATGGATCCTGCGGTCCCACAGAAAATCCTCGATACCGCGCAGGATCTGCGCGCCGAAAGAGTTGCGCACGTCATCAATGGCAACGGCAATGAAACGGGGAGCGTCCGCGTGCCGTTGGCGGTCCCGGACATATGTTCCCCGGCGCTGGGGCAGGTGCTCCAGGAAGCCCTCGCTCACAAGGTCGCTCAGCGCCTTCTTGACGGTAATGCGGCTGACTTTGTGCGTGTCGGCCAGAAGGCGCTCCGCGGGTATGCGGTCGCCAGGAGCCAGTTTTCTGGAGGCAATGTCGCCCTTGATGTGGCTCTTCAGCTTCTCGTAAAGGAGCGTGGACTCGACCTCAGCCATGCTTTTGGATATAACCAAACGTCGGGGAATATGCAAGCCCTTCAACCCCTGGAGATGGTCGACAGGCAAAGGAGATTGTAAAAGGCTCATTTTCCCGTCGTTTGCATCGTCTCGGCTCCGCCAAAGCCCCGGCGTGATTGACCCGATTCCGAATGCGGCTCATAATGGTATGTCGCTTATCCATGCCTCGCTCATTTTACGGCATATTCATAACTATTAATTGACATATCAAAATAAATGCCATGCGAGGGGCCGCCGCACGGGGATTTCACGTCCTCCTGATTCGGATCGTGTGCACGTCTTTGTCGAGCGTGTGCTCCCAGGAGAGGATCTGCCGTTCGGCGAGATAGTTGTAGCTGCCGTCGGAGATCGCGATGGCGCACCCGTGCGGGTACTGCAACCGCGGGACGAACAACACCGTCGGCCCGGGTAGTCCCGCGTGATGTCGAAAAGAGCAGCTGAATGATCCATTGCGCCGGTCGAAGCTCAAGGCAAGAAGCTCCCCCGCCACCACGCGCGGGTACGGACGCACCAGCGCCTCCAGAGCCCTCCCGTTCTCGTGCGATGGCGGCGAAGGATTGCGAGGGTCGCGGCTGAACACGGAAAAGTCCTCGCCGTTCCATCGATCGCCGTGGACGCTGTCGTTTCCCGCCGCGTAGTTCCACCAGCAGACGGACATCAGGGCAGCCTCGACGCCTTTCATGACCCTGTCGATGGCGAGGTTCTGACCGTGGTGGTCTCCGCGGCGCCGGGAGCGGCGATTCCGCAGGTCGAAGGGAATGCCCGTCTCGCCAAGGATGACCGGTGCGCCGCGGAGATACTCGTGCGCCTGGTGGCGAAGCGCCAGCAATTGCTCCACGAAGCTGCGGCGAATGGCGCCGCGACCGACGACGAGCCGGTGGCGCAGGGAATCATAGGCAACACGGCGATTGAATCTTTTCAGGATGAGCGTGAGCGAATCGTACCAGTGCGGGGCATAGACGATGCGATCCGTGTCGTCCGCTCCCCACCGGGGCGGCTTCATCATGACCTCCATCTGCAGGAGGATCGCCGCCGCCGCGTGCCCCGCATGGATGGCGTGCGCGTAGCGTCGCGCAAAGGGAAGGTAGCAGTCCCTGCTGAAACTGACCTCGCGGCCGTGCGCGCGGGAGAAATAGTCGGGACGGAGCAGCCTCGGTTTCCCGTCCGCGGCGACGCCCCAGACGCCGTGCTGCCGCCAGGGACAGTCTGCGCCCTCCCGCCAGAGGCGCACGCCCGCCGGGTTGAGGACCCGACGACCTGTCAGCGCCACACCGGTGAGCCGCACCTCGTAGATCGGCACCTCCTGGGGAATGCCGGCACCGAGCAGCATCGATTGAAAGGGCGTCGGGGATTCACCCAGGTTCACGGGGCTCTCGTGCCGGCGCAGGTCCTGATGGCCGACGTAGCCGTGGGAAGGCTCATTCATGGTTTCATAGCCAAGGACATTGGAAAAGCCGCAGAGCCGGGCCGCCACCTGCCCCATGGCGGCGCAGTAGTGGCGCTGGAGGAAGTCCTGGGCGCCCTCTCCGTCGATGCGCGCCTGGGGCGCGAAGATGTCGCCCGCGAAAAAGAGGGTGAACATCGTTGCCGAGGCGAGCTTCGTGGCATTCGTCGGCCAGACCATGCGGGGGAATGGGTCCCCGTGGAGTTGGTGGAGAATCGCCGCCCCCGTCTCGTGGACGCGCGTGAGGTCCATGCCCACGGCTTCCATCGTCCACCCGGGTGCTCCCGAACCGCCCGCGAAACGCGACCAGACATCCTGATGCGGGTCGACGTGTACGGTCATCCCCTGCGCGGCGGCCTTTGCCACCAGTGCCTCCACGTAGTCGAGGAATGCCGTGTCGTAGATGCCCGGCCCTTCGTGCTCGATAGCCTCCCAGGTGACGGCGAGACGGAGGTGATTGAATCCCCACCGCGAAAGCCGCGACAGATGCTCGTCCGCCTCGTCGATCGGCAGCGGCCTCCCGACAAAGGAAACGGCGCGATGATCGAAGAAACCATGGAGAAGATGGGTTGCCCCTTCCGGGCGGGACGGCAGCTTGGATTCCGCGCCCAGGTTCATCCCCCGCAGGATCATGGTGCGGCCCTGCGCGTCGACGAAGCGCGGGCCATCGATGCGGATGACAGGTTCATTCATGCGTCCTGCAAAGATACTGACGGGCGGCCCTCGCGACGAGGCCGTGGGGGCGCGTCCGGTGCCGCGTGAGAAGCGCCGTGGCGCATCCGCCCCTTGCCGGTCATTACATTCTCTGGTCCACTGGCGTGGGGGTGCACATGGCCGGTCGTGAAGAAATGGACTATATCTACAGCCTCATCGACAGGATCTTCCGCCTCAGCATCGGGGAGACGGGAGATTTCAGCGGGGCGATGTACGATGGTGATTTCAGGATGACACTCGAGCAGGCGCAGGACCGCAAGCACCGGTTCATCGCCGAGCAGCTTCGCATCGGGCCGGGAACGAAAGTCCTCGACATGGGATGCGGGTGGGGACCGATGCTCCGGTTCCTCCGGGACGTTGGCGCGAAAGGCATTGGCGTGACGCTGTCACAGGGGCAGGCGGATGCGTGTCGGAGGGCGGGGCTCGACGTCGCCATCCACGACTGCAGGACCATCACCGCGGGAACATTCGGCACATTCGACGCGGTCGTGAGCCTCGGGGCTTTCGAGCATTTCTGCTCGATGGAGGAATGGCGCGCGGGAAAGCAGGACGAGATCTACAAGAGCTTCTTCCGAACCGTGGCCGATCTCCTCCCGACCGGTGGCAGGCTCTACCTGCAGACCATGGTGTTCGGGAAGAACATGGTCGACGCCGACCAGATCGACATCCGCGCGCCTCGCGACTCGAACGGGCACATCCTCGCGGTGATGGGGCGCCAGTTCCCCGGCTCCTGGCTGCCGTACGGGGACGGCCAGATCGAGACGAGCGCCGGACCCTGCTTCCGCACGATCTTCAAGTCCAGCGGGAGGCTGGACTACATCGAGACGATCAAGCAATGGGGAAGGCATTATCGGAGCTTCGATCTACGGAAGTACGCCTTCTACCTCTCGCTCATCCCGCGCTACATCGTGAGCAAGGAGCTCCGCCAGCGTCTCTCCCGGGACCAGCTTCGCGCGAATATCCAGTGCTTCGAAAGAGAAGTGCTGGACCACTACAGGTTCGTCTTCGAGAAAATCTGAGCGTTGTCGGCGAGCGGGGCTGCCTCTTACGAAGCAGCCCCTGCCGCCGCCCTGAGCCCGGCGCGGGGTGCAACCCCGTCCTTTTCCTTTGCCTATACCTTACCAAAATACTAATATTTACTCAGCATTCATATAGGAGGTGTTTGATGGCCTTTTCTCTGCCCGATCTACCCTATGCTTTCAACGCGCTGGAACCGCACATCGACGCGAAGACAATGGAGATTCATCACGGAAAGCATCATGCAACGTACGTCGCAAAGCTGAACGCGGCGCTCGAGAAAGCCCCTGCCTACCAGAACAAGCCGATTGAAGAAATACTGCGCGCGCTGGATTCCATTCCCGCTGACGTGCGGACGGCGGTGCGCAACCACGGCGGCGGGCACCTGAATCACAGTCTCTTCTGGAAGATGCTGTCACCCAAGGGAGGCGGAAAGCCTTCGGGAGCCCTCGCGTCGGCAATCGACACGGGCTTTGGAAGCTTCGATTCCTTCAAGGAGCAATTCAGCAATGCCGCGGCGAATCTTTTCGGGAGCGGATGGGCGTGGCTGTGCGCGGACGCGGGCGGGAAGCTCGTCATCACGAGCCTGCCCAACCAGGATTCTCCGGTGACCCAGGGTCTCAAGCCGCTGCTGGGGCTGGACGTCTGGGAGCATGCCTACTACCT
>PMDT01000245.1 GCA_003154555.1 Spirochaetaceae bacterium | reverse complement strand
CGCATTGGGCAATGACACTGCCATTGTCCCAGCCGGTGTTTTTTCCCGGCCGCGGGTACGGATTCCGCTGCTTGCCGAACGCGGCGGCGCTGCCGCGCACCGTGGTCCCCATCTCGCCGTCCTGCTTCGGCATGAGCACGGCGAGCTCTTCCCCTTTCGTCACCAGGGTAAAAAGTGAGAGCTCCTTGAAATCGACACGCGCCCCCGCGGGCTCTTCCTTCTTCTCCGAGGACACCAGTCGGGAGGAGAGCACAAGGAAGGGCGGAACCTCATCGACCGGCCTTTTGCCGCGCGCAATGACCATGTCGCGTATATCCGTCCGCTCCTCGTTGCACGTGAGCAGGCAGCCCTTGATTCCCTCCCAGTCAACCCCCGCGGTGATCCGCGCGCCTTCGACCGCCTGCCGGACGGTCTCAAGGAGCAGGGGCTTGCCGCTTCCCGTCGGCGGCTGGAATCCTGCCATGACGAGCATTTCGTCTTTTGAGACGGTGATTTCCACAGATCCGTCCGCCGAAAGCTCGTCAAATGTTTCCTGAGGAACGGCCGCCTGTTGTTCGATCTCCCGCGCAACCCGGTCGGCGAATTCGGATCCCGTGGCGGTGGCGGGCTCCACCACCCCCAGGTCCCGAATGAGGTCCTCGGACGCACGGATGAGACTGTCAAGGCTTCGGTCTTCGATGGCTGCCATGGCATGCCTTCCTACGTCAGGAAATCGAGTATCTTCGCGATCTCGAACGGCTTCTTCAGAAGGCCGACAGCGCCTGCGGCGATTGCACGCTGCGCGAGAGGATCGTTCGCGTACGCGGTGATGACGAGAATGCGGGCCTTGGGCTTTTTTGCAAGCACCGCCTCGGTGACCTCGGCGCCGCTTCGCGACGGCATGCGGATGTCGGTGACGATGAGGTCGAAGTCCCTGGCAAGCGCGACCTCCGTTCCTTCCACCGGATCCGACGACGTCTGGACGTCGAATCCCATGTCCTCGAATATGATCTTGATGGCATCCAGGATCATCGGCTCGTCGTCAATCACAAGCATTGATTTTTGCATGGCCTGTATCCTCCTCTCCTGCGCGCACGTTGGGAAGGCTCACCGTGATCGTGGTTCCCTCTGCTTCAGACGACTGAAAATCGATACCGCCTCCGAGAGTCCGCGCAATGAGATGCGCGGAATATGCGCCAAGACCCGTGCCACCCGGCTTGCCGGCAGTGACGAACTTCTGAAAGAACCTTCCCCTGATCTCCGCGGGGATGATGCCTGCGTTATGGATGGCGATTGTCGACGCGGCGCCCGCCGAGAAGGAGATGGTCACGCGCTCTCCCGCGGGCGATGCCTCGACAGCGTTGCGCATGAGATTGGCGAGCAGCGTGTAGAGGAGGGGCTCTTCTGCACTTACAAGGAAAACGCCGGAAGCTTCACGTGAGCCCCCCGCCCCCAGGACATCGATCCGCGCAGAGCCGCTGGCAACGATCTGCGGCATGGCATCCGCGATCTGCCGGACAATGGCCGCTGCATTCACGGGCTCGGGGCGCGGACGGTAGGTGCCCATTTCCATTTTGAATATGTCTATTGACATGTTAATGATCTCCAGCATCCGCCGTGCGGAATCCTGGATCATCTGGAGCCACTTCGCCTCATCCGCGCCGATTCCCGGCTTGCACAGAAGCACGGACGGAATGTTCATGATCACCATGAGCGGATTCTTCAGATCGTGGCGGTTGATCTGCTCCACCTCTTCACGCAGACGCGCGTTTTCCCTGAGTGTCTCATTCTGGGATTCCAGCGCCTGGCGGGCCATTTTCAGATCCACGTGCGTCTTGACGCGCGCGCGCAGAAGATTCGGGTTCACCGGCTTGACGATAAAGTCCACCGCTCCGGCGGTGAAACCTTCTGCCTCGTCTTCAACCCTGTCCTTGGAAGTGACAAAGATCACGGGGATCGATTCAAGGCGGGGCTCGGCGTGGATCCGCCGGCAGAGCTCCAGGCCGTCGACGCCGGGCATCAGGATATCGAGGAGGATGAGATCGGGGGCCGCCGACAGGTGGAGAATCTCGATGGCGGCGTCCGCGCTGGTGGCGCTGAGCACACCATATGCGCCGGCGAGAATCTCCGACATCACCGCGATATCTATCGCTGAGTCATCAACAATGAGAATTGTCCTTTTTTCATTGGCGCTCATACGCGGCCTCCTGCTCGTCGGAAAACCTGCGCGCGATCGTGGGAAGCTGATCGGCGATTTCAAGAAAGCCCTCCACGACCAGAGCATCGAAATGCGAGCCGGAGACCTCGCCGATGATGGAGAGCGCCTCCTCATGCGGTATCGGGGGCTTGTAGATCCGCCTGCTGACCAGCGCGTCGTACACGTCGACCACCGCCATGATGCGGCCGGAGAAGGGAATGGCGCTGCCCGCAAGCCCCCGGGGATACCCCTTTCCATCCCACCGTTCATGGTGGGTCCACGCGATCTCGCGTGCCGTGTCGAGAAAGGTCGTCGGGGAGTCCATGAGCTTCTCCGCGGACACGATGGCGTTGCGGCCCAGGGTGGTGTGGGTTTTCATGATCTCGAATTCCTCCGCGGTCAGCTTGCCCGGCTTCAGGAGAATGCGGTCGGGAATGCCGACTTTCCCGATGTCATGCAGCGGGGCGGACTTGTAGAGAAGCCCGATCACGTCGGAGGTGAGAACGGCGGCAAAGGCGGCATGCTCGCGGAGCTTTTCCGCCAGGGCTTTCACGTAGTGCTGGGTTCGGCGGATATGATTCCCCGTCTCATTGTCGCGGGTCTCCGCCAGTGAGCCCAGCGCCACCATTGTCGCGTCCTGGATCGCGTTGACCTGCCGTGTCCGGCGCTCGACCTCCTGCTCCAGGAACTCGCTCTTGTCGCGCAGGAAATCCCGCACGTCCTTGAGTCGAAGGTGAGTCCGGACGCGCGCCGCCAGGATGGGGGGACTGATCGGCTTTGTGATGTAGTCCACGGCGCCCACGTCGAGGCCGCGCCGCTCGTCTTCGATGTCGGAACGGGCGGTGATGAAGATGACCGGAATATCAGCCGTGTCCGGATTCTCTTTCAGCCGCCGGCACACCTCGTAGCCGTCCATGCCCGGCATCATGACGTCCAGGAGGATCAGGTCCGGGGGGCTTGCCATCGATGCCACGCGGAGCGCCGTTTCCCCCTCCCGCGCGACCTTCGTGCGATACGAATCCTGCAGGACGGAGCTCATGAGGGCGATATTCTCCGCGGTGTCGTCGACGATCAGGATCGTGTGCGCGCGCCTCTGGTCATGGGCGACCTCCATCAGCTCCTCCTTTTTCCCGGAACTCTTCCATGCGGAGCCTGAACCGCCTCACGCGCGGAAGCGCTGCGGCGAAATCATACTCGGACAAAAGGTCGGCCACCGCCTTCGTCTCTTCAGGACCCGCAAGGTTTTCCCAGGTGACACGCAGCGATTCGAATACCGGGAGCGCCTCGCTGTCGCTCTCCTCGATCAACCGCGAAAGCTCCTGGATCGCGGCGCTCGTGCTTTCCGGCGCGGGCCCGCGGGCTTTCCGGTCGGCGGTCGCGTCCGCGTTCCGCGGCATTGCCTTGATTGCATCCGTCGCGGCGCGAAGGGCAGTATCCAGGACAACGCGGGCGGCCTCCTGTTTCCGGGACGTGTCCCCGTCCCGCAGGAGCCTCTCCAGCTCCGCGGCGGCGGCATGGACGGCCTCAACCCCCAGGGTGCCGGCAATGCCGTTCAACGAGTGCGCGCGCATTTCGGCGCCCTTCATGTCGCCGTCTTCGAGGGCCTTGCCGATGTCACGGGCAGCCCCTTCCTGCGCGTCGACGAATCTCTGCAACAGGCTTCGATACAGGCGGCTGTTCCCCGCCACCCTCTTCAGCCCCGCGGTGACGTCCACCCCTTCAATCTGCGGAAATGGCGCTTCGACGGGCCGGGGGGGAGGGGACGGCGGTGCACCCTGCGCCGTTCCCGCGCGCCGATAAAACCGGCCCATGGTCGCGAACATCACGTCCGGATCGATGGGCTTGCTGATATGGTCATCCATTCCCGTCTCCAGCGCTTTGCGCTTCTCATCTTCCAGCGCATGCGCGGTCATCGCAATGATGGGCAGCGTTTTCCCCCACGGTTCCGCGCGGATGCGCCTGGTTGCCTCGTACCCGTCCATCTCCGGCATCTGGATATCCATCAGGACCATGTCAAATCGCGCCGAGGTGGCAGCCAGCTTCTGAATCGCCTCATGGCCGTTGGAAACAACAACAACCTCGATACCCGCCGCCCGCAGGAGCTCGACGGCAATCTGCTGGTTGATCTCGTTATCCTCCGCCAGGAGCACGGTGGCGCCGCCGAGGTCGGCGGACGCTTCGCTCTTTCGTTGCTTTGCCACCATTTGCGGCAGAAGGTCAGGAGCGAAGATCTTGATGATCGCGTTTGCGAGTGTTGAGGCCGTGATCGGTTTCACCAGGAAATCGGCCGCTCCTGCCGCCAGGGCGTCAGTCCTCAGGGTCCCTTCCTCCCCGAATGCGCTCATCAGGATCACCGCGGGCTTTTTTTTCGCAGGTCTCGCGGCGGAAAGCAGTCTCGTCGCCTCCATGCCGTCCATGCCCGGCATTTTCAAGTCCATCAGAACGAGGTCGAAAGCATCCGCCTCATCAGCATTTCTGACCGTTTCCAGGGCGCTCTCACCTGTTTCCACGACCTCAATTCGGAAATCCATGGATGCAAGCAGCTTGCCCAGGATCAGTCGCGCATGACGGTTGTCGTCGACGA
>PMDT01000123.1 GCA_003154555.1 Spirochaetaceae bacterium | reverse complement strand
TCCACCTCCAGCTTCAGGGCATCCTGGAGACAGCGCACGTGAAGCGCGACCGTAAAGATGTCGTCCTCGTAGTTGATTTTACGCGTCATCGTACACTATACATGATCGGCGTGCTCCCGGGGTCACTTGACAGAGCATGCCCGCCGCCGCTAAGGTGACTTCTACCTCTTTACTCGCGCCAGAGCGCGAGTCATAGCCCATAGGGAGGAAGGACAGACATGAAAACCTACGAAGCGGTGGTGATCTTCTCCGCGGAGGAGAGCCAGCACCAGGCAGGTCGCGAATTCCTGCGCAAGGAGTTCGAGACCATCGGCATTTCACTGAAAAAGGAAGAGGACATGGGAGACCGTCTCCTCTCCTACCCCGTGCGCAAGAACGATCGCGGCCACTACGTTCTCTACGTCATCGAAAGCCCGCCGGAGCCCCTCAAGGCGCTCACAAAGACGCTCAAGCTCAGGCCAGAGATCCTCAAGTACCTGTTCGTCCGGCAGGACAACTAGCTTTCCCGCGGGAGGGCTTTATGGCAGACATCAACCACGTCGTTCTCGTCGGAAGACTGACGCGCAACGCGGAGCTGAAGTATACCAACAATGGCGCCGCGGTGAGCAAATTCGGCATTGCGATCAACCAGAGACGCAAGAAGGACGACCAGTGGGTCGATGAAGCCCACTTCTTCGACGTCGTGCTCTGGGGCAAGACCGCGGAATCGCTGAACCAGTATCTCGTCAAGGGCAAGCAGATCGGTGTCGAGGGCGAACTACGCCAGAACCGCTGGGAGCAGGATGGCCAGGCGCGGAGCAAAGTGGAGATCCATGCCAACAATATCCAGCTTCTCGGCAGCGGGACCGGCGCACGGCAGGGCGGCGCACCAGGTGAGGCCGGCGGCGGCGGGGGTGCGATGCCGGAGGGCGGCGCTTCGACGCCGGATACGTTTCAAGACGATATTCCATTTTAGCAGGCAAAGAAGAGAGGAAACCAGGCATGTCGGATAATCAGAGCACACCAGAATCCACGCCGCGGCCGGAAGGCCCGGCCCCCGCGGCGGATCGCCCCCAGGGCGACCGCCCGCAAGGCGACAGGCCGCAAGGCGACAGGCCGCAGGGCGATCGCGGACCCGGTGGATACCGGCGGGAAGGCGGGTTCAGGCGGGAGGGCGGCTTCGGCGGCGGAGGCGGCGGCGACAGGTCGGACCGCGGAGACCGCGGAGGCTACCAGGGCGGTCGCGGCCGGCACAAGACATTCTTCAAGCGGAAGGTCTGCAAGTTCTGCATCAAGAAGGCGACCATGGACTGGAAGGACGCCGGAGCTCTGAAGCGCTTCACCTCGGAGCGCGGAAAGATCATGCCGCGCCGGATCACCGGCACATGCGCGAAACATCAGAGGGAGCTCGCACGGGCCATCAAGCGCGCGCGCAGCCTCGCACTCCTCCCCTACGTGTCGCGGTAGAGTCGGCCGGACAACCGGATTCTCCCTTCGGGGGCTGACGCATGTACCAGAGATCCTCAGGTGGACGGTATCTCGAGATACTCCTGTTCACGCTTTCATCGCTCCTCCTGTACCACACGATCATCGGGTTCGTGCTTTTCCTTGTGCCCCTGCAGGTCGTCGCTTCCCGACGGGGAATCCGCAGCCTTGGTGCCGCCGCGGGGATCTTTTTCGTCGTCTTCCTCGCCATTCGCTTCTGGCCGTTCATGCTGTCCCCGGGGCGCTCGGCCCCTGACATGCTGATCTACATGGAGGCAGGCGCCGTCGTCCTCCTGCTCCTGGGACTCCTGGGCGTGAATCTCCCGATGAGGAAGCGCCCACGCACGGCGGTCGTGCTCCTGGCGGCCACGGCAGTTGCGGGGATCATTGGATTCCCGACGATCCTGATCCTCACCGGCACCGCGGCGTTCCAGCAGTCGATGAACAGCCTTTTCACCGAGACGGCAAAGACCTTGTCGACAGCCCTGGCGCCGGCCGGCGATGCACTCGGGAGCGCGCTTCTGGCGCCCATCCTCGAACCGGCGCACCTGCGCGCGATGTCGGAGGCCTTCCTGACGCGAACCCTCCTGGCTGATTACATGGTCATGCTCACATTCTCCTGGTGGGCCGGCCAGGCGGCGGCGACCCGGGCGCCGGCGTTCCTCGGCATCCAGCCCTCGTTCCGCTTCTCCGGCTTTCGCCTGGAGGGTTTCTGGCTGTGGCCGTTGATCGCCGCGGGAGCCCTTGTTCTGGTTGACCTGTTCTTTCATATTTCTTCATGGGCCTTCGTCGCGTGGAACATCGGGCTCGTCCTGCTCTTCCTTTACGGTCTGCAGGGGCTGGCAATCATCTGGTTCCATTTCGACAAGCGCCACCTGCCACGTTTCCTCTGGCTGCTTCTCATCGTCGCCCTGGGGATCCTCGCGGTAACCCCCGGCATCGGGGTGATCGTGCTCGTGGCAGTCCCGATCTTCGGCATATCTGAAAACTGGGTCCGCTACCGCATCCCACGGAGCGCGGCGCCGACCAACGATGGATAGAGAGAAAGGAGCGATACGCGGATGAAGGTGATTCTCAATCAGGACGTGACAGGACTCGGTGAAGAGGGAGACATCAAGGACGTCGCAAGCGGTTACGCCCGCAATTTCCTGCTCCCCCAGAAGCTCGCCGTCCCCCACACGAAAGAGTTTCTCGTCGTGCTGGAGCACAAGCGCGCGTCGATCGACAAGCGCAAGGAGGTCAAGCGCGTGGAAGCCGCGAGCCTCAAGGAGCGCCTCGAAGCCGAAGAGGTCCGTTTCAGCGTACCCGCGGGTGAGAACGGCAAGCTGTTCGGCTCCGTGAACAACACCAATGTCGCCGTGGAGCTGGAAAAGAAGGGCTTCGCGATCGAAAAGAAGCGCATCGAGATCCCCGACCACACCATCCGGAGCGTCGGTACCTACAAGATCCGCATCCGCCTCTACGACAAGGAAGAGGCGACCGTGAAGCTGATCGTTGAAGGCGCCGCGCAGCCGGGGACACCCGCCCCGACAAAGCAGCGTGCACCGCGCAAGCCGGCCGCGGAGAAGCCCCGCGACGAGCCCCCCGTGGAGAAGCCGGCGGCTGAATCGGAGACGGCTCCCGAGAGCACGCCCCCCGTCGACGCGCAGTAGCGGCCTGCGGCATCGTGAGCAGCGCGCCGTCGCCCGGCTCGCTCCGGGACGCAATCCCCTCGCACAACGAGGAAGCCGAGATCGCAACCCTCGGCGCCGCGCTCATCGATGCGGAGTCGCTCTCGACCCTCATTCCACTTGTCCGGCCGGAGGACTTCTACAAGGGCGCGCACCAGAGAATCTACGAAGGCATACTCTCACTTTTCGACCGCGGGCAGTCCATCGATCTGATTACCCTCGCGGAAGAGCTTCGAGCCCGCGGTACCCTCGACATATGCGGCGGAATGGCCTATATCTCCCGGCTTACCTCTTCCGTCCCGACCAGCGCCAACGCCGAGTTCTACGCGCGCATCGTCCAGGCCGCGAGCATCCGGCGCACGCTCGCACGCGTCTCCCAGGAGATCATCGCGCACGCCCACGATGAGAGCTCCGACATCAGCTCCATCCTGGAAGAGGCGGAGAGACGCATCTTCGAGATATCGGATCGCAACCAGACCGGGACCTATTCCCCTGCCAAGGAAATCGTCAAGCAGACATTTGACGCCATTGAGAAGCTCTCCCATTCGCAGTCCCAGTACTCGGGCATTCCCTCCGGCTTCAAGGATCTGGACTCCATCACGCTCGGTTTCCAGAGCTCGGAGTTTATCGTCATCGGCGCGCGTCCGTCCGTCGGAAAGACCGCCTTCGCCCTTTCCATCGCCGCCAATGTCGCCATCAAGCAGAAAATCCCGGTGGGCTTTTTCTCCCTCGAAATGAGCGCGATGGCAATCATGCAGCGGCTCCTGTCCATGGAGGCGCGCCTCGATTCGCACAAGATGCGCATCGGGATGCTGAGTCCCGGCGACTTCAGCAGGCTCACGGATGCCTGCGGCCGCATCTACGAGGCACCTCTCTACATCAGCGATTCGCCGGACTTGAAGCTTCTCGACCTCCGCGCCCAGGCGCGACGGATGAAGAGTAACCACGACGTGAAAATGATTTTCGTGGACTACATCACCCTCATCGGATCGGAGAACCGCGACCTCCCGCGGCACGAGCAGATCGCGGACATCTCGCGATCTCTCAAGGCCCTGGCGCGGGAGCTCGCCCTGCCCGTCATTGCGTTGTCGCAGGTCAGACGGGAGACCGAGGGCAAGCGACCGAATCTTGCCGACCTGCGGGAATCGGGCTCGATCGAGCAGGACGCGGACGTCGTCATCTTCATCCATACGGAGGACATGAAAGCTGAGGAACGGGAGATCATCGTGGCCAAGCAGCGTAATGGGCCTGTCGATGACCTGCGCCTGGCGTTCCTCTCCCGCTACACGAAGTTCGAGCCGCTGGAACGGGGACAGGCCTAGCGCGGTACTCCGCGCGAAGGGCGGCAGCCGTTGGAGGCCCGTAGGGCCGAAACGGCGGGAGCCCATCGCCAGAGATGCCTGGCGCGGTACTCCGCGCGAAGG
>PMDT01000337.1 GCA_003154555.1 Spirochaetaceae bacterium | reverse complement strand
GGGATCATCAGGAGAAGGCCCTGGGATGCCGTGAAAGTGGTCGTCAGCGCCCCGGTTGTAAGGGCGCCGTGCACGGCACCCGCTGCCCCCGCTTCTGACTGCATTTCCACGACGGACGGGATTGTTCCCCAGATGTTCTTCCGGCCTTCTGCGGAGAGCTCGTCGGAAAGCTCCCCCATTGTCGATGATGGGGTGATAGGATAGATCGCGATGACCTCATTCGTCGCGTGCGCGACGGTGGCGGCGGCGGTATTCCCGTCGATGGTGACCATCTTCCTGGCCATATGTGAAACCTTCTTTCGTGAAAGGGTGTCGAGGACTTTGTTTTGATTCTATCGCAAATCGCCGGTTGTGGCAAGAAACCTGGCGCGCCCGTTCTTCACGCCAGCGCGTGCAGGAGGGAGAGGAAGAAATCCCTGTTGTCCGCCTGGAGGAAGGCGAGAGTCCCTCCCATGCGCGCGAAGCTCTTGGCATAGCGCAGGTAGTAGGCGGGATTGTCGGCCGGCGGCTCCCCGTCCCTCTCCCAGTCCCAGGCGGATTCCGCCAGATCGACCACGAGGATGTAATGCGTGGTGATCGACCTTCCCTCCTGGCGCGCGATGTTGCGGGCCATGGAGAGGGATTTTTCGAAGATCATGGGCGACATGACGGCCGAGCCCACGGAAAGATAGACGCCGCCGTCGATCCTGCTCACGGCTTCCGCATACAGGAGAAAGTCCCGCAGCGCCGTGCGACCGACCGCGGCCCCGCTATTGAGCGGATGCGTGTACATAATGTCATGGCCGATCATCGGGTGACCGGTGAATGGCACCCCCCGTGCGTACGCGGCGGCTTGCAGGCTCGATGCGCGCCAGGGGTGCGGCACCACCAGACGCCCCGCGGGGATGGCGAACTCCTGCACCGCCGCGAGAAGATCGGCGGCGGCGGCGGCCCTTTCGGGCTCGGCATCCAGGAGCGCCGCAGCGTGTCGACGCAGCTCGGCACCGGATGAGATGTCCAGGCCCTGGGTGGCGATAAGCGCGCCGATAGACTGGCCGTATCCCTTCCCTTCCGCCGCGCCGACAAGAAGGGCCAGGTTGATGTACCTGCCGGTTTCTTCCCAGGTGCCGAACTCGCCGCGCGCCATATTCAGGCGCACATCCTCGCTCGTGCGGCCCTGGAAGGCGAGCTCCCAGTCGTGAATGATCCCCGCGCCATTTGTGGCCAGGTGCGTGATCCACCCGTCTTCGAGCAGCCTGATGAGGACAGGGCCCAGGCCATTCTTAATGGTGTGCGCGCCGAATGCGCAGATAACGGGCCTCCCGGCCGCGCGGGCTTTCCTGATTCGGGATACGGCATCGGCGAGCGTCCGCCCGCCCTTCTGCGAAAGCGCGGCAGGCACCGCATCGGGTGAGATGGCATTCTCCGGGAATCGCACTTTGCTCACGCGCTCTGAAAGCGGCCTGAACACGATGCGCCTGCGGTCAAATGGCGGGAGATTCATGCCTGCATTCCCAGCACCCCGAGGAGGGCCTGCCATTGCGAGAAATCCGGGACAACGAGGTCGGCGCCTGCCCGGATCAGGCGTGTCCGCTTCCTCATGTTCCATCCGAATCTTCGCAGCTCGTCGCTTGCCACTCCGACTGAAAACCCGCCGCGTCGTCCTGTCTCCCGTATCTCGAGCGGGCCATCGCCGAACGTGATGAATGCACCTTCGCCCGCCCTTCTCACTTCCGCGAGTATTCTTTCGAGAACGATCTTCTTCGCCTCGATCTTCACGTCTCCCACGGCGCCGCAAATGCGCCCTTTGAAAAGAGCGAAATACCCCAGCGCGCGTGCCTCGGCAATCACGTCCGGCTCGTCGGAGCCGCTTGCAAGGTGCAGCGCCACCCCCGCGGCGTTGAGCGCCCGCAGGAGCGGCAGCGCGCCTTTGACCGTGAGGTCCTCTACGCCGAGCTCCCCGCGCTCCAGCTTGGCGATGCGCCCGGCGACGAGGGCAAGCAGCTCCGCGTTGTAGAACCCCTTGTATCCAGCGGCATCCATCATCTCGTCCGCAGCCACGATGCCGAACTCTCTGACCATCTCCACGAGTCCCTGCATTTGCACGAGGGTCTGCACACCGGTCGTCCTGTCGATATAGGCATGCACGCGCTCGCTCACCTGGTCGAAAAGATTCCGGTCAGCGCTCTTCCATTCCTTCCCGAGGATCGCGCGGACCATGACCGGTCCCATGATGCCTTCCCAGCCCTCGCGCAGCGTGGAGATGGTGCCGTCGTTGTCGAATATCGCGTGCAGGAATTTCACTTGGCGCGACGGCGCGCTCACCACCTCGATCTCCGCGTTCGGGAGGAAGCGCGCGCCGCGCGGGTCATCGGCAAGCTCAGGATTGAAAACGTAATCCGGTTCCCTGCCGATCGCCAGGATCTCCTCCGGGCTCGCCGTACCGGTGACAAAGAGCTTCTGCACCGTCACGCAGGCCGCGAAGTTGCCCAGCGTCGCGGCCGTAAGGGGGTCGCGTCCCGCCGCCAATGCGGCCGCGATGCCGGCCAGCGCGCTATCCCCCGCACCGACCGTGTCGATGCGGCCGAGGATCTGGAGCCCCGGAACGCTCTGCACCCCGCGCTCGTCGCGCACAAGAATGCCGCGCTCGCCGCGTGTGAGGAAAAGCGGCCGCTTCCAGCGGTCGTAGAGTGCCGCTGCAGCCCGCTCGGCGTCGGCGAGCGGGATCGAATCGCCTGCCTCCCCGGTCGCTTTGCAGAGACGGAGCGCCTCGCGGCCGTTCAGCTTGCGCATCGCACCATCAAAGCTGTCGCTCCAGCTCCTGCTGTCACAGACAACCGGAATACGTGCCCCGCGAATGATGCCGGCAAGCTCTCCGCGCACGGCATCCGTATGAATGCCGTGCAGGAGCTGCTGGTTGACAACCAGCACATCCAGCTCCGGCAGGGCCGCTGCCACCATCGCCACCAGCCTCGCCCCGATCACGGGATCCAGCACGTTGGCGTTTCCGAAATCGATGCGGCTCTGCTCGACATCGCCTTCGACGGGCTTGATATACACAGGCGTGTCCCAGCCGTTGTTCTGAACGAGCATGCCGCGGATGTCCGCGCCCCATTCCCCGAGTATCCGCAGCATCTCGCGGCCGAAGGGGTCGGCGCCGATGACGCCGAACGCTGCAATGTGCCCGACACCGAGCGCGGCGAGATTCGCCACGACATTCCCCGCGCCGCCCAGCGAGTAGCGCTGNNCGGGTCGCGCGGCCCGTCTCCACGGAAATCTCCGAGAGCGACGTATCCAACGTCCAATAGCCGTCGAGGCAGAAGTCCCCGACAACGCCGGTGCGCGCGCGACGGATGTCGGAAAGGAGACGTTCAAGCTGTATGCCGTCCATGCGAGCGCAAGTGTAGCTGCCGCCATGTGGGCCTTCAAGTACACCGCGCGTGCTCTGGAAAGGCCTGAGCGCCTCCCCTATACTCCCGGGTCGTCACTAGGAGGCCTCATGAAGCACCAGGATATCGTCACCCGCACGAGGACCGTCGCATCGAGTCCCGTGCGCGCGCTGCATCCGGAAAAGAAAAAGGCCGCGCTGGCCGACATCACGGCGC
>PMDT01000028.1 GCA_003154555.1 Spirochaetaceae bacterium | reverse complement strand
TCATTCATGTCCATGAGCAGCTGGTTGAGCATCTTTTCGGGATCTTCAGCCTTGCTGATGAGGGCATTGATATTGGATTTGAGGACGGTGCGAATGCGATCAAGAATCCCCATGGATTCCTCCTGTCATGCCTTGACGCGGTATCGGGAGAGGGGGCGGTAATGCTGCGCGAGGCCGAGCCCGATGGCGTCGATGGAGGCCTCGAACTCTTCCAGGTCCATGGTGTCCGCCTGCAGCGTGTCGATGAGGATGACGTTCTTCCCGTCGAGCGCGAAGGCTCCGTGCACCAGGTCGGTTGCATTGAACCGCAGCAGTTCTTCGAAGAACTTCTCCCTGCCCGTGGCGGGGACTTCCATCACGTGGATGCGGAGCACCACGACGGGGTCGGAGAGGATCACGACGAGGTTTTCGAGGCCTCGCTGCTGATCCCGGACCACCCACGAGCCCGGACCGGCCTCGTGAAAGCTCAAAGAGAGCTTCGTGAGATACGATTCGATCTTGTCACGGGAGATCATGGAGCCTCCCTCAGCCGAGGAACACCTGGCCGGCGTTGTCGATGGCGAGGATGGTCTTGCATTCGGAGCAGCGGAAACGTCCTGCCTTTGATGCCTTCAGCTTCTTGCTGCAGATCGGGCATTTGAATATCCGGGGGAATGTCGTGCCCTTGCCTTCCTCTCCGCGCGCCGCGAAGAAGGAGACCGCCTCATCCAGATTCTCCTTGATATTGAAGAACTGGGNNCTTCGTAGACTTTCGGCTGGATTTCAAGGAGCACCAGGTCCCCGCCGCGGGGCTTCACGGCCTTGAGGAACGCGGTGAAAGATCCGATGCCCGTGCTGGAAACATAGTTCAGGCCGCTGCAATGGAAGATGAGCTTGATGAACCCGGTCTCTATTGCCTTGGCCACGCGCTTCTGAAAGTAGTTGGAATTGTAGGTGTCGATGTAACCCGTGAGATAGAGCACAAGGCACCCTTCGGTGTCCTCAATTTTCTGGAGGCGGATTTTGAGGCTGTCGTCTTTTTCGTCGTCGAAGCCTGGAACAATCTCGTTGTTACTCATGGCGCCCCTTTGCCTTCGAAAATTCCCCTCATCCCTTCAATTATAGCCACGGCGCAACCGAGCCGCAAGAGCTCATGTCCTTGAGCCTCATTGTGTGATTTCGAAGACATTCTAAGTGTTTGACAGGCTTTTGTCAAATGGACGGGGCCTTTCCGGGCCGAAAATGCGCTCACCCGGACGGCACGCCGGCATGGTACGTCCGCGGCAGTGCCCTGCGGCGAATCTTCATCGGTTGGGATCCCACTGCAGCGAAACGGCCGCCGTGTTATAGGAGTCGTTTCCCATGGCGGCCGCCTGCGGGGATCGCAGCTCCCCCCGGTAGCGGGCAGAGAGCAGCCACTGCCCCAGCCGGGAGCTGAGGCCCGCGGCGATGACCCAGGTGGAAAGTGAATCGGCCGGGTTCTGCGCGTCCGCGAAACGCCAGTCCAGGCCCGCCTCGATGCTGGTTCCCTTCACCACGGTGAGACTCACGTCGCCGCCGGCGCTCATCGTCACGACGTCCTTGGAAAGGCCGTGAGAGTCAAGCATGGCGTAATCCATCGACTTCACGCCGAGTGCGTAGCCGAGCTTCCACGCGCGCCCGATGCGAAGCGCGCCGTCCTGTTCGATTCTGACATAGGAATAGTCGCCGGACTGGTCGCCGGGCAGGTAGTAATCCTTGCCCGAGAGCGTCACTGCCAGCCCGAACGCCGCCGGGTCCGCCGCCTCTTTCACCTGGAATGTCACGAGGTTGCGCAGGGACGATGCGAAGTATGTCTCGTCATCGGGATCCTCCGCTGCGCCGCCTGCCGCTTCGTATTTCACGCTGAAAACGGGATATGTCCAGTCGAGGCCGCAGGCGGGCAGACCGATGCACAACAGGAGGAGGCACACACTTTTCTTCATACGCCCATTATCGGCCCCGGCAGGGCGAAGATGAGCAGGGGTTCACGTGTCTGCTCTGTCCGTCGTCTGCCACGGTATCCGTTCGGCCGATTCTCGGCTACTCTGGGCCCCGATGGGAAGCGATGTGCGCATCGTGCTGGTGCGGCCGCGGGACGCCGGCAATGTCGGCGCGGTCTGCCGCGCGATGAAGTGCATGGGCTTCGGGACATTGGCCATCGTGCCGGGCGAGATCCTGGACCCGCGCCGCGCGCGCACCCTCGCACACTATGCCGCGGACGTGCTGGATCGCGCGACCATGCACGCGACGCTTCGCGATGCAATTGGCGACGCGGTGTTCGTGGCGGGAACGACGCGGCGCCGCGGCAGGAACCGCAAGTATTTCACCTTTTTTCCCGAGCAGCTCGCGCAGAGGATCGCGCAGATCCGCGCCGGCACCGTCGCCGTGCTCTTCGGCAACGAGGAGACCGGTCTCACCGATGACGAGCTCGCCCTCTGCAATGTCGCCGTGACGATACCCGCCACGCCGCGTTTCCCGTCGCTGAACCTTTCCCACGCGGTGCAGGTGATCTGCTACGAGATATTCCGGGCGCTGCGCGCGGACCATCTCACGCCCTTTTCTCCCATCGGCGCGGATGCGGTGGACGACCTGGTGGGCGTCATCACGCGTTCTCTTTCCAGCATCGGATTTTTCACCCAGGTTACTCCGGACCAGATGGGGGTCTTCTTCAAGGACATCATCGCGCGGGCAGGGCTGTCGGTGAATGAAAGTCGGAGGCTGGGCGTCGTGTTCGGCAAGATCGCGGGTCTTGCCTCGAAGAACAGGGCGCGTGCGGCCCCGGAGGCGATTGACCCGGAGACGAATCCTCCATAATATTGGCGCAAGGAGAGTTCCGATGCGAAGATCCGTCCCTGTCATCGCGTGCGTCCTTCTTCTGCTCGGGTCCGGCTATCTCCCCGCGCTCTCCCGCGCCGAATTGGACCGGGTCGCCGACGTCAGCATTACCCTGAAGACCCTGTCCGACGTCGCCGACGGCAAAGCCCCGCTTCCCGACGGCAGGCTCATCGTCCTTACGGGAACGGTCTCTGACGTAAACATCATCAGCAAGGACCAGGCGACCTTCAAGGTGAGAATCGAGCTCCTGAGCGGTGAATGGTTCGGTGAAGAAGACGTGAAGGCCTATGCCTGTTACGTCGAGTTCTCCGGGCCGGAGTACTTCAAGATGTTCCCGGCGCGTCTGCCCGCCAATGCGCCCGTTGGCCTCATCGGACTCAGCACCAAGGTGCTCGTCGTCGGCAGGGCGGTGAGCGTGACCGCGACCCCGCTGGGCGCCAAACGCGTGCTGGTTGACGGCGCTTACGTGCGGCCGATCGAATAGCGCCGGTCTCCGCCTCCCGCTTCAATCCAGCAGGATGTGCCGCGCGCGGATGGGCCCGCCTTCCGCCGCAAGCACGGCCCTTTCCAGCACATTGCGCAGCTCGCGGATATTGCCCGGCCAGTGATGGCCGCCCAGGGTCTGCCGCGCGTCCGCGGCCAGCTCCGTTTCCGCCCGGCCCAGCAGGCAGAGGAAGTGCACCGCCAGAAGGGGGACGTCGACCGCGCGCTCCCGCAGCGGCGGGATGCGGATGGGCAGGACGCCCAGCCGATAGAAGAGGTCGCCGCGGAACCCACCTGCCCCTACCGCCGCCTTCAGGTCCCTGTTCGTGGCGGATACCACGCGCACATCCAACGGCAGCGCGCGTGCCCCGCCCACACGGGTCACCGATCGGCCCTCGATCACGCGCAGCAGCCGGCTCTGCGCGGCGGCTGACATTTCGCCGATCTCGTCGAGGAACAGCGTGCCTCCATTTGCCTGCTCGAAGCTTCCCGGCCGGGCCACGGCGTCCGTGAATGCCCCTTTCTCCGCGCCGAAGAGCTCCGTTTCGATGAGCGTGTCAGGAATCGCTCCGCAATTGATCGCCACGAAGGGCCCTTTCCGTCGTCGGGAGGCGTCGTGGACGAGCCGGGCCGCCAGCTCCTTGCCCGTGCCGCTTTCCCCGAGCAGCAGGATGGGGGAATCGGACGCTGCATAGCGGAGGATGAGCTCCTTGACCTCGTGCATGCCGGCGCTCTCCCCGATCATGCCGTCCATGAGGCCCGGCTCCGCGCAGACCGCGCGACGCGCATCGGCTCCTGCCACGGCTGTCCGCAGCGCGCCGATAAGCTCCGGCAGCTCGTACGGTTTCAGGATGTAGTCGCAAGCGCCCGCGAGGATCGCTTCCTTGACGACACGCGGCGCGTTCATCGCCGTGAGCATGACGACCGGAGGTGGCAGCGGCTGCGCGGCAATCTGCTTCAGCGCGGCGATGCCGTCCATGTCGGGAAGCGTGATGTCCAGGAGCACGACGTCCGGCCGATCGCGCTTCACCGCGTCGATGCCCTGCCGCGCGCTGTACGCCGACTGCAGCGTGTACTGCTCGGGCAGCACAAGGTCGAGCGTTCTCTGCGCCTGGGGATCGTCGTCGACGAAAAGCACTTTTACCATACGGACTTTCTATGCGCCGATGATACGTCAAACGGTGGACGGGGACAAGCGACGTATCCTGGTGCCGCTCCAGCGTGGTTCATGGTGAACCAGGGTGGCAAGAGGTCAGCCCCAAAGCCCCGGCGTTCGGCGAAGCCATCGAGCCGGGAGATCGCAACCGCAGAAGGCCAAGCTGCATTCGATGCAAACGCCGCGTTCGGCGGCATTATGATCGGTTCCGCCTCCATGCGTCGGGACAATTATTCTTCTTGCGGAATCTCCCGGTATCGCGGATAATCAACAGTCCTCTTCATAGCATCAGGAGGAGATAAAAAATGCCAGGAAAAAACCTCGGCAGGGGGCTTCTTCTTTCCGCGGTCCTGCTTCTTTGCGCGGAAGGATTGGCCGCCCAGTCTGCTTCTCCAACGAACGAGCCCATCAATCTGAACACCTACTACCGCTTCCCGTTTTCCATGGGCCTCGAGTACGAGAACCAGACGCCTTTCGGGCCATTCGCGAAGGATTTCAACATCTTCTCCGTGCGCGCTTCCTTTCGCCTTCCATTGCGCGGACTGCCACAGCTGCAGCCGGTCGCAATACTGAGCTACGGCCAGTTCAACGACAACGCGGACGCCCGGTGGACCCACCAGCTCTACGCCGGGTCCCTCGGCCTCGGTTGGGCCGAGCGCTTCTCCAGGAATTTCGAGCTTGGCGTGGACGCGCTTGCGGGTGCGGGAGAGGCGGTGTATCCGCAGCTCGATACGTCGGGGCCCCGGGGCTCGCCAACGCTTCTTTTCGAGGCCGGTGGACATATTTCGCTTGATCCCTCGTACGGCGTGAGCGTGGATGTGCGGCCCGGCCTTGCGTACCTGATGTCCCTGACTCCGCTCACGGATTTTGACGGCCTGTCCTTCACGCTGGGGTTCTCGGTGCACTACCGATTCGGCGAGGACCCTGATGCGCCGCAGGCGGTGATCCGCAGCATCCGCTTCGAGAAAGCGGAGATCCCCCCCGCCTTCAGCTCGATGCAGAGCTACTACTCGCGCAATCCCATCGGCAAAGTGACCCTTGTGAATACTGAAACGCAGGCGCTGACGGACCTGGAGGTTTCCTTCAACCAGAAGGGCTACATGGACGCGCCCACTCCATCGATGTCTGCAGGCAGGCTGGAACCGGGAGCTTCCCTGGAAGTACCGCTGAAGGCGGTATTCAATTCTGAGGTCTTCAAGCTCACCGGGGGTTTCAAGCCGATGACCGGTGAGGTGCTGGTCAGCTACAAGCGCGGCGGCAAGGCCGCGGAGCAGAGCTTCGCGGTGAACTATGACCTCTACGACAAAACGGCGATGACCTGGGACGATGACAGGAAGGCAGCCGCTTTCATCACGACGCTCGACAGTGCCTTGCAGAACTACGCCGCGTTCATCAGCGAAGCGGGCAAGCCCGCCGTGCTGCCGGGGTACAACAAGACTCTCCAGACGACCATGCTGACCTACGACGCGCTGCGTGAAATCGGCATGTTCTACCAGGAGGATCCCACGGCGCCGTTCACGCGCGTGCAATCCGACCCGACCCTCGTCGATTTCATCAGCATGCCGCGGCTCACATTGAAAAGGCGCTACGGCGACTGCAAGAACCTCACCGTGCTGTTCTGCAGCCTGCTGGAGACCCGGGGCATCAAGACGGGATTCGTCACGGTGCCTGGCCACATATACCCCGTGGTCGATACCGGGGTGGCAGCGGCAGACTACCGGGAGCTGAACCCTGATCGAACGATGACGCTGGCGCTCAACGACACCCTCTGGGTGCCGGTGGAGATCACGATGCTGGACGGCAGGAGCGACTTTCAGGCGGCATGGAGGCGGGGGATCGAAGAGTGGAAACAATACGAGGCAAAGCGGGCCTTTTACCGCACGAGCGACGCCCAGGCGATCTATTCGCCGGTAGCGGTCGAAGACCAGGACATGGGGCTGCAATATGGGGATGCCACGGGCGTTGCCAGCTACTTCCAGCATGACGTCGACGCCCAGGCAGGCACGGTGTTGGCGGGGTATGCGGCCACCGCCGCCGCCAGCCAGGACAAGAAAGATTACAACAAGCTCGGAACGATCGCTGCGAAGATGGGAAGGCTCACGGACGCGACGGATGCATTCTCCCGCGCGCTGAAAATCGACGGGAAGTACCTGACTGCCCTGGTGAACCTTGCGAATGTCGCCTTCATGAAAGGGGATTACTCGAAGGCTGTAGATTCCTACCAGGGCGTTCTTTCAATGCTGGGAAACCCCGAAAAGGGCAGCCCAGCGGTGGGAGTCCAGGTCATCACCCTGGTGAACCTTGCCCGCGCGTACAGCGCGTTGAAGAACTCGCAGAAGTCCGACTCCCTCATTGCGCAGGCCAGCGCAATCGACCCCGAGAAGGTCAAGTCGCTCGGGGAGACACCCGTTGGTGCATCGGGCACCCGGGCCGCAAGCTCCGCGGGAGTCGGCAGCTCGGTCAGCTTCGTGGAGGAGCCGTGATGAGCCACCGCATGCACAGGGCTTTCGAATCGGCCGTCGGCGCGCTGCTCGCTGCCGGCATCGTCCTTCTTTCTTCATGTCCCTTGCCCATCACGACGGACATTCTCCAGAAACAGAAGGACGCGGTGAAGCCGACGGTTGCCATCACGTTCCCCGTCGACGGAAGCTCCTATCCGGCAACCGTCGTGGTGACGGGCACCGCGGCGGATACCTCTGATGCCGCGGGAACCGCGGGAAAGGTCACGGCCCTTCGCTACGACCTCACCCCCGCAACAATCGCCGGTGCCGACATCACGACGGCTCTCAGGGCCGATGGAACATACAGCTTTCAGTTCCCCACGACAGGGTACACGGGCACGATGCTGCTGACAGTGACCGCCACCGACTGGAACGGGAACAAGGGAACCGCATCGATTACGCTCACCAACAACGGGGCGATTCCTTCGTTCACAGCGGCCGCGGGCAATCACCAGGTGACAATCAACTGGGACCCCGTCCCCCTCGCACAGAGCTACACCGTGTACTACACATCCAACGGGACACCCCCGTCCCCGAGCAACGGCACGGCCCTGAATGGGGCGACTTCGGGAGCCGTGATCGCGAGCCTCCAGAATGGCGCGCTCTACTCCTTCCTGCTTCAGGCGCATTCTTCGAGTGGTCCCGACAACTGGTCGAATATCGTGAAAGCCATTCCGCTGTCGTCTCTCACCCTTGCGCCCCAGGTGAGTACCACGCTCTCTGGGCAGGTCACGGTGACGTGGAAGGCAATGGCCGCGAACACGCCGGTGGAGGTGTGGAGATCGCTGGGTTCATCCCAGTCCGACTTCTTCGACCTCTCGGGCGCAGTTACCGGGACGTCGTTCATTGACTACTCCGTAACGCCGGGCCAGACCTACTGGTACGAGGTGGTTCCCGCCTCATACAGCACGGTCGCGAGCGCGACAGTGCCGGGCGTAACGCCGCTGCCTTCATCTCTTACCAGGCGGATCTCGAGCACATGGAGCGGAGCAAATGTGGCAAATGTGGCGGTTTTCCTCATGGCAGGGAAATATTACGCGGCTATAGTCGACGGAATCGACGACGTGGTGAGAGTTTTCAATGTCACTGACGATCCCGGCATGACAGGAGTCCCCAAAACCGTGAATGGCTTGGCAGGCACCGGCTACGCGCAGGCAATTGCATTTGATGGCAGCATCACCCTCGTTGTTGCCGGTCTTGACGGCTCTACGTTGAGGCTCGGGACTGTGGATGTCAGCAATCCCAACAACCCTTACCTGACTAATTCCAATACGGTGGGATTGGCGGGGGTCTCTCAGATCAACTGCGTCAAGGCAAACGGAACGTACGCATGCATTTCAGAGGGCTACTCGGGAGTGCAGGTTGCCAGTTACTTGGGTTCGATCACAGCGACGAATAGATACAACAAGAATCAGGATGCCCAAGGCATGGCTCTTTATAATAACAGCATTCTCTTTGTAGCGAATTACAATAATGGCATATGGGTATTCGATGTGTCAGGCGGGAATATCACCGCAAGGACGTTCGGCAGCCAGAACAATATTCCGGATACTTCGGTGATCTATCCCCAGGATGTATGGGTGGAGCCGAATAACGGGAACCTGATTCTTGTTGCGGATGCCTACTCGGGCTTCATCGCTATATCGACCAATGGCGGCATTTTTTCTTCATTCACCACCGTTGGAACCCTCGATGTCCCTGGCACCCCTACAGCTCTCGCGGTGGATTATAGCCACTACCTTGCCTACGTAGCCTCCTACGACAAAGGCCTGCAGATTGTCAACTTCGCGAACACGGGGCAGCTTTCGCTGTACGACAGCTACCAGCTCCCCTCCGGGCGCTATGCCACTCATGTCGCCCGTTCAGACAAATATGCATTCACTGTTGATGGCAGCGTGGAGGTGATCAATCCCAATGTGCTTATAGACTACGGCAGTCCCGTTGATCCACCATTCTATTCGGTCAGTCTCGCCACCACTGCGGCTGGCGGCGCGACCGATGTGAAGGTGCAGGGAAACACCGCGTACGTTGCGGCAGCCGGGCTGGAAATCTACGACGTCAGCACCCCCGGCTTTCCTGTGCCGCTGGGCAGCGTGTCCTCGGTGTCGGGTGGGTATATGCAGGTAGTGGGCTCGATGGTGTACATGGCGTCGGGCAGCTCAGGGCTGCAGATATTCAATGCCTCCAACCCATCAAGCCCTGCCCTGGCGGGCCGCTATTCTGCCGGGGACCCGCGGGATGTTGCGCTCTATGGCGACTACGCGATGATCGCGGACGGCGCCAACGGCCTTCGGGTGGTTGATGTCTCCACTCCGTCCAGCCCGGTCTTGACAGCTCTCTATCCTACTCCCTCGAGTTGTCGCGGGGTGAAGCTTGTGGGGACGCTCTTATACCTATTCGAGTCTTCCGACATGCAGATCCTCGACGTGACGGACCCGGCTCACCCGTCTGAAAAAGGAATATGGCGTGCACTGACGGCAACGGTCAGTGGCGGGGATGTCGTCGGCAACTACGCGTTCGTGGCTGATAATGGGCTCGTCGTGCTGGATGTCTCCAATCCTCTGAATCCTGTGGCGAAAGCTGCCGCTATCCCCTTGAACGGGAGCTACAATCCGGTGCGCGTGAAGGTGGTGGGCTCCTTCGCCTATGCATCCGTTGGAACCGGCGGAGACGGCGGCCTCCAGGTGTACGACGTCACCAATCCCCTTGAGCCGGTCTTCAAGGGTTACTGCTATGATTCGTCAAGCACTGCCAGCGGCGGTCTCGATTTCGCGGGGAGCACCCTGCTTCTCGCTTGCGATGATCATCTCAAGGTGGTGACCATCGGCTATACGAACGTACCGTAAAGCGGGCAGCTCTGCGACGATTCAGGGCCGAGGATCGCGACCCTCGGGTACAGCACGGTGCCGTGACGTCAGTGTACGGCAGCAAGAGCATCGGGCCCGTCAGAAACGCGGCCGGTGACCGGCTGAGCTCAAGGCACCGCGACATTCACGGCAGGCGAGCTGAGGTCGCTCTCACCGGCGTCGTTGACGCCTGTGACGGCAAAGTAAAACTGATAGCCAGAGGGGTCAGCATGACCCATGGTGAAAGTGTAGCTCGTGGTCGTGATGGGATTGTTGCTTTCGTATGTGGTGCTTGCTCCGGGCCCGCCGCCAGACGCTTCCACCGGTTGCGTGACGCTGCTTGCCGGACCATATGTGTGATAGACGTTGTATGATGATGCGCTTGCGACCGCGTTCCAGGTGATGGTGAATTGATAGCCGCCAGTGCCTGAGCCGGTGCTCACATTTGGGTTGTATACCGGCGTTGTCGCGGTGACTCCTGTCGGGGGCGCGGGAATGATGTTAAAGACGCCGGACAAGAAGGAGCAGGACGTGAGGAAGACGCTCAGCAACACGACCGCAACGCCTGCCGCATGAATCAGAATCCGTTCGTTTTTATGCGTCATATCTCCCCCTCTTTTCCGGCACGTCGTATTTGGTACTCGTATCATGAGATCGCGGTCATTTTCAAGCCGCCCAACCTGATCTGTCAACGCGCCGGCGAATAGCGCTCCCTCTTTACGACGCCCGCCGATTTCAGGTAGTTTCTACGCTGCGCAGCACGTGATGGCCGGAGGTGACATCGTGACTGATTCCCAGGTGAAGCTCTATCCCTGGCGGTGGGTTGTGCTCGCCGCGTTCATGCTGATCAACGTGATGGTGCAGGTCCTCTGGATCTGCTACGCGCCGGTGGCATCGCTTGCGGCGACGTCCTACGGGGTGCAGAGAGCGGATGTCGACCTGCTCGCCAACCTGTTCCTGCTCATTTATCTCCCGGTTGCCTTTCCCGCCGCATGGGCCATCGATACGTTTGGATTCAAGAAGGCCGTCAGCTTCGGCGCGATCCTCATGGCGGTGTTCGGACTGCTTCGCGCGGTGTTCCCGCGGAGCTATACCGCGGCACTCGTCGGCACGATCGGGATCTCGATCGGCCAGCCTTTTCTCCTGACCGCATTCACGAAGCTTGCCGCCGAATGGTTTCCGCAGAAGCAGCGCGCGACGATCACCGGTGTGATATTCCTTTCGCTTTTCCTTGGCATTGGACTCGGTGAATCACTCAGCCCCTCCCTGGTGGCTGCCCGTGGTTTCGAGGGAATGCAGCTCATCTACGGCATCGCCGCTGCCGCGGCGACGGTCCTGTTCCTCCTGTTTGCGCGGGCAAAGCCTCCCACGCCGGCGAGCCCGCCCGGGGAAGAAGTGCGTGCGCTCATGTTCGACGGTCTGAAAAAGATACTGAAGAACCGCAACGTCTATGTGCTTTCTCTTGCGCTCGTGCTCGGCAGCGGGATCGTGAATGCGATTTTTACGCTCATCGACGGCTTTGGCAAAGAGAAAGCCCTGACCGTGGACCAGGGCGTGCTTCTGACGTCCCTGCTGCTGATCGGCGGTATCCTCGGAAGCGTCGTGATCCCCGCGGTCTCCGATGGGATCAGGCGCCGCAAGCCCGTCCTGATCGTTGGCCTCTTTGTGGGCGTGGTTGCAACCCTGGCGCTCGCGCTCGGCAGGAGCTATGTGCTGGAGACCATCGTCTTTTTCTTCCTTGGATTCTGCGTCACCGGCATCACGCCTGTCGCGTACCAGTATGGCGCGGAGATCACCTACCCTGCCCCCGAGGGGACGAGCAACGGCATCTTCGCGCTGATGGTCCAGGCATCGGGCCTGCTCATCGTCCTCATGGACGCGCTCCGAGGCACATTCAACAACTCGTACGTCCCTTCATTCGTCGGTCTTGCGATCCTGCTGGCAGGGAGCGGCGTCCTGATGTTCACGCTGAAAGAATCGCCGAAAATGCACGGGCAGTGAGCCAGGGGCGGGCGGGCAACGCAGGACCGCACGGGCGGGCTCTTCCGCGGAAATCAGTGGCGGGGGATTCCTGCCTTCACACCATCCCCGGGCGTTGCCGGAGCCGGCGGCTCAAATCCCGGAAGCTGAGCAGGACGCGCTCCTTTTCATCCCACACTTTGAGTCGCACTGATTTCAGGCTTGTCCACAGCGAAAGGGAATCGGGCAGTTGGAGCTCCGGCGTTTCGTTCAGGCAGCGCTGCAGATTGTAGTTGGGGATGCGCGGCCGCAGGTGGTGGATGTGGTGAAAGCCGATATTGCCCGAAATCCATTGCAGAACCTTCGGAAGCTTGTAGTACGAGGAGCCCTGCATGGCGGAACCCATCGACTCCCATTCCCCGTTGCGCGCCCAGTACGTAGGGTCGAACTGGTGCTGAATATAGAAAAGCCAGACGCCGCCCGCCCCCCCGAGAATCATGATCGGCACCTGGATCAGGAGGTAGGCCTTGATCCCGATCGTGAGGCTTGCTGCGACCATGATGGCTGCCAGGGCCACATCGGTGAACAGCACGCTGAGGACGTGGTTCCTGTGCGAATGCAGCGACGGCAGTCGGTGCAGGATGAGAAATGAAAATGCCGGTATCACCCCGAACATGACAAAAGGATTGCGGAACAACCTGTAGAGCATCCGCCGTACCTTTGAGGAAGCAGCGTACTCTTCGAGAGTCATGGTCCAGACATCGCCGATCCCCCTCTTGTCCAGGTTCCCCGACGTTGAGTGGTGAATCCCATGTGAGTACCGCCAGTCGGAATAGGGGGTGAAGACGATCACGCCAAGGACATTTCCCAGGATCTGCAGTCCGAGCCGGGAACGGACGTACGAACCATGGCAACAGTCATGGAAAAAGATGAAGAGGCGGACCATAAAGGCGCTCGCCGGCAGCCCGATGAGGAGCGTGACCCAGTAGGGCAGCTTCCAGGTCATGGTGAGGTACATCAGGGCAAGCAATGCGAGGTACGGGATGAGAGTGTCGACAAGCTGCAGCGCAGCTTTGCCGGCGTTGGGCGTTTCGTATTTTTTCAATCCGGCAACCCATTCGGGCTTTTTATGAGAGTTCGCGCTGGGATGAGCCAGAGGTACAGGCGCAGCCTGAGCGGCTCCCGCATCAAAACCGGACATGAAATGTCCTCCTGTTCTCAGCCGCAGGCTGTGACAGAAAGATCGCACCGGACACAGCCTTTCGGCAATATTTTCCGCCGCGACCCCCCCCTGCGGAAAACGACAACGATGATTGTGGCTCGTCCCGACATCGTACAACCCGGTTTGTACCGGTCGGGGGAGCCTGAAGCGGCGAAAATCGGCAACTCTTATCCTGGTAGCGAGTTGCAGGCGTTTCAGTCCCTGGCACGCTCCATGCATTGCTTTTTCCTGGTCACTGGCAGGAGCCGGGGACCGAGGAGGCACGGCATGCAGTATAGATCGAGGGTCGCACGAGTGATCCTTTTTGCCTGTATCACGGGAATGGTCGCACTTTCCAGTCTCGGGGCGCAGGCAAAGACGTTCCGGGTCCTCGCGGCAACGGGAACAGCCGCTGAGGTCACCATAGCGCTCCAGGCGGGGGCGGATTTCAACGCGAGCGATTTCGTCGGGGAATCGGCCCTCATGGACGCCGCCGGGCGCAACCGCGACCCCAAGGTCGTGCAGGTGCTTCTGGGCTATGGCGCGGTCGTGGACGCGCGCAACGGGTATGGAGAAACCGCACTCATGTACGCCGCGCAGTACAACCAGGACCCCGGGGTCATCGCGGTGCTCCTCCAGGCGGGAGCGAACCCCCGCCTCCGCGACGTGCTCGGCCGCACCACGGTCATGCATGCCGCCGCGTCGAATCCCGTCGTGGAAGTCCTCCACGCCCTGGTCCAGGCCGGCGCGGACGTGAACGCCCGCGACGAAAAGGGCATGACCGCCCTGATGTACGCCGCCTGGTCCAACGGGAATCCCGCGGTGGTCACGGCACTTCTTTCGGCCGGAGCCGACGGCACGGCGCAGAGCGCGGCAGGCAGGAATGCTTTCGAATACGGGCAATCCAACCCTGCTCTCTCCGGCGGCCAGGTGCTCTCCGCCCTCGAAGCGGCGGCAAAGTAGGGATGCCGGGCATGCCGGCATCGATCGTGACATTGCCCAACGGAAAGGTGAGATAGTCATGGCGGACGACAACAATCAGCCGGTAAAGATCGGTGACTTCATGGTATCGATCGGTGCAATGAAAGCCTGGCAGGTGCAGGACGTGCTCCTTGAGCAGACACTCGGCGACAACCGGATTTTCGGCGAGATCGCCATCAGCCTCGGCTATGTCAACGATGCCGCCGTGAAGCGGTACATCGATTTCCGCGTCACGGGGCCGGTGAGCGCTTGGGCGTGAAGAAGCCCGCGAAGGATGCGCGGCGCGCTGCACCGGCGGTGACGCAGGCCGCCATCGGCGTCCTTGGCGGCAGGGTAGCGCACGAGATCAGCAATCCCAACCAGGTGATCCAGCTCGGTGCGGACTTTTTTTCCCGCGCGTGGAGCGCGGCGGAGAACGCGCTCGACCGGACTGCGAAGGAAGACGCCGACCTGCGCGTGGCCGGCATCCCCTGGTCCCAGGCGCGCGTCGAAGTGCCCGCCGCGCTTGCCAACATCCGGGCGGCCTGCACGCGCATCGACGCGATCGTGCGGGGCCTGGTGAGCCTCGCCCGTCGGGACTGCGACGGAATGCGCGCATCCCTCGACCTTGACCTTGTTGTCCGCGCCGCCCTGTCGCGGACCGCGGGGCTTGTCGAAGCCTCGACGCGGCACGTCACGATCGACCTTGCGTCGAATCTGCCCTGCGTGCGCGGGCTTTCTGGGGCATTGGAGGAGGCGGTTGTCAATCTTCTCGCCAACGCCTGCCAGGCCCTGCGGTCCCGGGAGGATGCACTCAGCGTGACCACCTCGTTTGACGCCGGCACCAGGGAAGTGGTACTACGTGTCATGGATGGTGGTCGTGGGATGAACCCTGCGGAATTGCGCCAGATCAAGGATCCATTCTTCACGACCCGTCGCGAATGCGGCGGGCTGGGTCTCGGTGTCCCTGTCGCCGACGCGATCATCGCCGCCCACGGCGGCTCGCTCGCCTTCACATCCCGGGCAGGCCATGGCACGACGGCGATCGTGCGGCTTCCCGCGGACACCAGCCCGGTGGAAGATGTATGAATGACGCCTCCCCGGGCGCCATTTCCATTCTCATCGTCGACGACGAAGAAGCGATCCTCCAGACATTTTCGATCACGCTCCAATCCGAAGGCATCGCGAATGTGACCACGGAAAACGACAGCACGCGCGTCATGGACCGCATCGCGCGGGATCCGCCAGGCCTGATTCTCCTGGACCTGACGATGCCGCGCCTGTCGGGCCAGGAGCTGCTCCGTCTCATCCACGAGAGTCATCCCCAGCTTCCGGTGGTTATCGTCACGGGAAACGCGGAGCTCGACACCGCGGTGGCCTGCATGAAGGCGGGGGCGGTGGACTACCTCGTGAAGCCCATCGACCGTCAGAAGCTCATCTCCACGGTGCGCACCTACGGCGAGCTGCGCGAGCTGCGCCAGGAGAATGCCTCCCTCGCGCGGCACCTGTTCACGCGCACCCTGGAGCGGCCCGAAGTGTTCGAGCAGATCCTCACGCGCGACCCGCGCATGCTCGCCCTTTTCCAGTACGTCGAAGCCGTCGCTTTCAGCTCCCACCCCGTGCTCCTGACCGGCGAAACGGGAACGGGCAAGGACCTCTTTGCCGCCGCGATCCACCGGGCAAGCGGACGGCCGGGCGAGCTGGTAACGATCAACGCCGCGGGCCTTGACGACACGATGTTCTCCGACGTCCTCTTCGGTCATCGCAAGGGGGCTTTCACCGGCGCGGAGCAGCCCTTGCGCGGGCTCGTGGAGCGCGCGGGGGCGGGCACGCTCTTCCTCGACGAGATCGGTGACCTGAGCCCCGCCTCCCAGGTGAAGCTCCTGCGTCTTGCCGAATCCGGCGAATACTACGCCCTGGGCACTGACGTCGTCCGCCGCTGCCAGGCGCGCCTCGTCGTGGCCACGAACAGGAATCTCGAGGAGGCGGTTGTGTCGGGCGCGTTTCGTTCGGACCTGTATTACCGCCTCTCCACGCACCGGGTCTCGATCCCGCCGCTGCGCAACCGCGCGCTGGACCTCCCCCTCCTTGTCGACAGGTTCGTGCAGAGCGCGGCGGAGGAGCTGGGCCGGGAGCCGCCCCTGGTTCCCCGCGCCCTCTTCGCGCGCCTGCGCGTTTATGATTTTCCCGGCAATGTACGGGAGCTGCGAT
This sequence comes from Spirochaetaceae bacterium, assembly GCA_003154555.1. GTDB lineage: Bacteria > Spirochaetota > Spirochaetia > SZUA-6 > Fen-1364 > Fen-1364. Next base: position 19,056 of record PMDT01000028.1, on the reverse strand, counting down.
CGATCATCCTCGATGCCGTGGGACGCAATCGCGAAGGGCCACTGACCCTGGAGCTGCCGGGAGATGGCAACCGCGCAGGCGCCCTGCGCGAGGAAGCGCGTGTCGTTCTTGGATTCGGCGAATCCCTGCCGACGATCCAGCAATCGGTGCGCATGCTCATCCAGGAGGCCCTCAGCCGATCGGGCGGCAACCAGACCGCGGCGGCGCGTCTGCTGGGAATCAGCCAGCAGGCGTTGAGCAAGCGTCTGAAGGAACTCGGCAGGAGCGAGGAATCGGCCGACGATTCCTAGTGCATTGCCGCGGCCGGCTCCTGCGCGATGCGTGATCCGCTAGCGGCCGCGCGCCCCAAGGCGCCATCCCCAGCGCGGTTTTGCAAAGCTCGGGCGCGCGTCCCGGCCGGTCACCGGGTTGCCGGGCAGCACGGCGGAGGCGCCCTCGATCCAGACATTGATGTTGCGCGCGACCTCTGAATCCATCGCGATGCTCGCCCCGTCGCATTCAATAACATAGGACGGGTATGCCTGGTGGAGCTTCACAACGGTCCCCGGGCGTATCTGCAGCGAGGTGAGCCGGTGGAGCTGCTGGTCGCTGCGCGTGTACACGTAGGCCACCCGGGCGGTCTGCCCGATGGCGAGCTCCGTCAGCGGCACGATGATCTTCTGCACGTAGCGCGCGGAGATGCGGCAGCATTCCCCTTCGGGGATGGGGAAACCGTGCGGGCACTCCCGCGGGTGTCCCAGCAGCGTGCAGATGCCGTCCACGATCTCCGTCGCCAGGATGTGCTCGAACTCGCAGGCTCCTGATTCGAACTCGCGCCCCATGACGTCATGGATGAGCCGCTCGCCGATGCGGTGCGCGCGGATGAGCCGCTGCGCGTGCGCAATGCCGCTCTCCGTGAGCGCGACCTGCTCGCCGTCGCGCGTCACGAGGCCGTCGGCCTGCAGCCACTCCAGGTCCCGGGGCTGGAAATGCTCGCCAAGTGAAGCCTGCAGCTCCCCCACGCCTGACGCGCCGCGCTCCCGCAGCTGCCACAGCCTCTCCAGCATCTCATCGCGGTCGGTGATTCCGTTCACAGCTTCAGCACCCCCGATGCAAGGACCAGGAACCAGTGCACGGCGCCCGTGTAGACGAATGCCGCAACATAGATCCCGATCACGATGAAGACGGCCGCGCGCGCGCCGATCTCCTTGAACATGGCAGCGATATTGGCGAAGCACTGCGCGAATGTCGTGAGGAGCACGACCGCGACGATGGCCTGCATGCCGTTGAGAAGCCCCTGGTGCGACATGCGGAGGACGAACCCCGCTGCGGCCTCGCTGCGTGCGAAGGTGAGGAGGAGCGCGTCCACCATGTCCAGCGGCAGGCCCAGCCACCCGGTGATCAGCGGCCGGAGCGCGTGCTTCAGGAGCGCCAGGGCGCCCACCTTGTCCAGCACGAACATCGCGAGCGCCGCGACGAGGAATATCGGTATCGCCTCTTTCAGGAACCACAACAGCCGGTAGCCGGTCTTGCGCGCCACGGCGCCGATGCGCGGCAGGCGGATGGGCGGCAGCTCCTGGATGAACTGGCTCTCTGCTTCGCCGGGAAGGAAGCGGTTGAGCAGAAGCCCGGCGCCGACTTCCAGGAGGGCAAGGAAGCCGAAGGCGATGATGAAATACTTCACGCCGTGCTGCCCGAGGATCGCGATGGAGAGCCCCATCTGCGCCGAGCAGGGGATGGCCAGGCCGATCAGGGCGACGACGATCAGCTTTTCCTTGCGCGACTGGAGGTTCCGTGCCGTCATCGTCGCCATGGTCTTGCATCCGAACCCGAGCACGAGCGGGATCACCGCGTTGCCCGTGATGCCGATCTTTTCCGAGGCCCTGCGGGTAAGGATGGCGAGATTGGGAAGGTAGCCGATGTCCTCCAGCAGCCCGAAGACCATGAAGAAGACCGAGAGGATGGGCAGCACCGTGGTGAGGGAATTGAACAGTCCCAGCGTGAGCAGCCCGTGCGGGCCGACCAGGAGCTCATTCCAGAAACCGCCGGGGACGATCCTGCCGATCAGGGCCACCACGGGGTCCGTGATGGCGGTGGTGAGCAGCAGGGAAAGCCCGCCCGCGACATAGACCACCATGAGGTAGATGACGCCGAGGAAGAATGCGAGGAGGGGAAGCCCGTAGAGGGGGTGCCGGCACAGGGCGGCGAAGGTCTGCGAGAAGCGCGGCCGCTGTCGGGCCGCCGGGGCGGTCACGGCGATCTGCGACGCCGTCTCGTCCACCCATTGCGTGCGCCGCGCGCTCACCAGGAGCGGCGCTTTTCCCGCCAGATGGGCGCGCGTGTCCTCAATTGCCTTCTGCGTGGCGGTCCGGGCGTCACCGGGAAGGTCGTCGAGCGTGAAGGTAGGGTCGTTCTCCAGCAAAAGGAGCGCGGAGGATCGATGGAAGGGCAGCGACGCCGGCAGCAGGGCGCTCATGCGCGTGATGGCGGCCTCGATCTCGTCACCATAGGAAAGCGGCCGCGGCGCTGCCGGCCGTGTCCGCAGCGCGCGCCGCAGCTCCGCCATCCCGGCACCCGGCTCGGGTGAGGAAACCACCGGAACGGAAAGGCGCCGCGAGAGCGCGTCGGGATCGAGGTGGAGCCCGTCGCGCGCGCTCTCCCCGACCGCGGTGAGCACCAGGATGAGGGGGACGCCCAGCCCCAGCAGATCGGCGGTGAGCAGGAGCGATTCGCGCAGCCGGTGGCTATCCACGCACTGCACGAGCACGTCGGGTGGCGCCGAGAAGAGCCGGGCGCGCACGACGAGCTCCTCCTCGGACTGGATATACAACCCATGAAGGCCGGGGGCATCGGTGACGGCCCAGGCTTCACCGTCGATGGCGCAGTCGTGTGTCTTCACCTCCACGGTGGTCTGCGGGTAATTGGACACCAGCTCGTAGGCGCCCGTGAGGCTGTTGCAGAGCTGGCTCTTGCCGCTGTTGGGCAGACCCGTGACGAGGATGCGCTGCACGCGGGAACGGGGGGCCGGGAGCGGCATGTCGGTTCCGGCGCGGGGGACCGGGACGGCCGCGACGCGTGACCTGCCCGCGCGCCGCAGCTTGAGATTGAGATTCATTCTCAAATCGTTGCCGTGATGACGCCGCGCCATGGGACGCCCTACCTTTTCGTCCGCCGGCAGGCGGCGCAGTAGCCGCGGATGCCCAGGCGATGCTCGACGGGGAGGAAACCGTGGCGCCGGCAGACCTTGTCCTGCAGCGCTTCCAGCTCGTCATCCTTGAACTCGATGATCCGCCCGCAGGAGATGCACTCCAGGTGGTCGTGGTGATCGCGCCCCCAGGCCGGCTCGTAGCGGGCCCTCCCGCGGGCGCGCAGGGTTTCCTTGATGATCCCGCTCTGCACGAAGAGGGGGAGCGTTCGATAGATCGTTGCGCTGGACAAGGTTTCCCCTTTGCGCTTCAGGAGGTCGTGCAAGCCGTCGGCGTCGAAATGCCCGCGGGAGGCGACGATCCCCCGGAGGATTGCGCTCCGTGTCGAGGTGAAGGAGAGACCCCTCCTCTTCAGGTATGCGCGAAAGTGCTCCGCCGGTTCCATGTGAAATTGATTCTCAATCTCATAATGGCCCCCCGCGCGGCGCCTGTCAAGCGGTATCGCGCGGTTTTGTGTGCGCAGGAGGGCGCCGTTCAGACCGCCCTGTCGCGCGGCCGGGGCGCGTCTCCCGTGGCGGCCTCTGCCGGGGGGGATGCCGCATCCCGATGCTTCATGAGGCGCGGCATCTGTCCGCGGGACATGCTCTTGCAGCCGCCCTCCGCGTCGATCGTCTGCTGCATCGCCTCGCGGACCGCGGCGGACATCGCGCGCGCCGCCCGACGCGGCGAGACTCCGGGTGACGCAGCACCTGCCGCATCGACAGGGGGTGGAAAGACTGGCGCTCCCACCACGACCGATACCCGCGGCGGGATGCGGAAATCGCGGCCCGCGACGTGGAGCGTCGCTCTTCCCCGCCAGGTGCGACGATGGAGCACCGTCGTCACCGGGATGACGGGAACACGGAGCCTGCAGGCCAGGAGAAAGGCGCCCGGATGGAAGGGCATCAGATCCTGGTTGCCCCGGTAGCATTCGCCCTCGGGGAAGAAATGCAGGAATCCCGGCGCGTGGAAGGCGCGCTGCGCCGCCGCATCGAGGATGCGGAGTGCATCGGGCCTCTCCGGGATGGGCACGCCGCCCAGGAGCCGGACAAATGTGCCCAGCCAGGGGATGAGCGCTGTCTCCTCCAGCATCGTGAAGTAGGTCCGTCGGGGACGAATCGCGTGTGCAATGATCCCCGGGTCCAGGAGGAGGGTATGGTTGCTCACGAGGATCGCGCGGTTCACGCGGCGCAGGTTCTCCCGGCCGCTGATGCGGATGTCGTAGATCATCCAGTCGAAGAGCCGCACGACGGAGACGGCGAAATGGTACAGGAGAAAGAAGGGGAGGAATGCCGGCGCGAACCGGATGATGCGGGCACCGCGTGCATACGCCATGACGACCTCCTAGTGCAGGGTGCGACCCTTCCAGACCACCCCGTGCCCCGTGAGCGACTGCGCGAAGCTCCACCACGCCATGTAGAGCAGGTGGCCGAAGAGGATGGGGTAGAGGAAAGGCACCCACCATTTCAGGCCCCGGTCGTAGAGCACGAGGGCCCACGCGAAGAGGAACAGACCCACGCAGAGAAGCGAGCGATCCGCGCCCGCGATGCCGATCAGAACCTGGAAGGGAAGCAGCGCGAGGGGGAGCATGACGAAACCGACCAGCAGCGTGAGGGCCGCGGCGAAGAGGACCGACCGGGTGCGGGCGATATCGTAGATGTTCTTCGATACGCCGGCGAAGGAAGCGCGGTACCCGTCGTACATCCGGCAGCGCACGTGCCGGCGGATGTCGAGAAACACCTCGCGGTAGCCGGCCCTCTTCAGCTCGCGCGCGATGGCGAGGTCGTCGGTGATCATGCCGCGTACTCGTGTATAGCCCCCGATCGATTCGAATGCGGCGCGGCGGAACACGATCACCTGCCCGATGGCGAATGAGAGCGCCGGAGAGCGGAAGGCAGCGATCAGCCAGAGGGGGAGCAGCATCGCGGACATGATGTAGGTGGCGGGCACGATGAAATGCTCCCCGAGGCTCTCCATGTCCTGGTGCACGTACCCCGACAGGCAGTCGGCATGGTGGAACTCGATATTCGTCACGACCCAGGCGATGCTCTCCGTGCCGTGAACGGTGTCCGCGTCGGTGAACATCAGGTACTCGCCGCGCGCCTGGCCNNCCGCGCAGCGCCCGCACCCGGTCGGGGTGCGCCTCGGCGTACCGCGTGAGGATCTCCCACGTGCCGTCGGTCGATTGATCGTCAAGCACGACGATCTCGTAGTTGTCATAGGTCTGCTGGAGGAGCGAGTCCAGGCACGGCCCGATATTCTTCTCTTCGTTCCGCGCCGGTATGAGAACGGAAACCTTCCTGCCGCGTCGCAGGCGTGGCGCCCGGGAGCTCAGGCGGAGCCACGCGATATTGGAGAGAGAGAGGAAAACGAAATAGATGGTTCCGAGCAGCAAAGCCGATCGCATGAGCCACATATCTTCCACCCTCGCATCTTCCGACCATCATTGCATCGACAAACAATGCATAGACAGTCTATGTAATAGTGTCAAAGAATTGGCCCGTGGTCAACTGGGATCTACGTTATGCTATTTTATAAAAATTCAACTGTGATATGAGTTATTGTCCCTTACTGCCGATAAGATTGTATGATGTCAGGAATTGCGCCGGCGTCGCCGGCAGATCTTGCGCGATCGCTGGATGAGCTGAGCGCGGTTCTCCAGAACGGGCAGAACCAGACCTCGGCGCTCGCGGAGAAGCTTCTCAAGGCCGGCGTCCAGCAGGCCATTCAGGACAATGCGCTCGGAACGCTCATCGACACGTTCGCCTGAGACGCGAACGCACGCCGCACAGGCGCGGCGCGCCCCGAGGACGGTTGGCAGGGGCGGCACAGCACTGGTACACTCGAAACCCATGACCATAACGCGCGTGCTGCTCAGGCTCCGTGACAGGGATTTTCTGTTCAGGACGATTTTCGTCCTCCTGCTTTTTTCCCTCGTCCCCCTTGCCGAGATCTTCCTGTTCGTCTTCCTGGGGAACGTGATTGGCAACTACCTCGTGCTCGTCATTGCGGTGGTCGTCGGTCTTGTCGGGGGATTCGTCGCCCTTTCGCAGGCCCGGCGCACCGAGGCGCGGCTGCGCGAGCGCGTGGCGGCCGGTGCCTGGCCGGGTCGGGAGATCGCCGATTTTGTCGGCTTCGCCGCCGCGGCACTACTCCTCATCACACCCGGCTTCATCACGGATTGCGCGGGCCTGCTCCTGCTCATCCCGGGTCTGCGGCGCGCTGTCGGACACAGGCTCGCCGCGCGGCTCAAGACCGGATTCAAAGGGCTCTACGATCGGCTGACGCTGTCACGGCTCTAAGAGCGGCGTGTGGCCGCGCGGAGCTTCAGGGCCGCTTTGTTTCAGGCAATGGTGGGTGTAATCAATTTCTGATTCCCTTTTATACAGTCGCCGGCTCCGATTTTTTTGCGACCAGGCGCGGGGCCGCCCCGCGTGGCCGCAAATGCCACGGAACTGCACGGCGTACCGTGCAAGCTACCGTGGCCGCGCTACAGCTTGAAGATCCGCGTGACGAGCAGCAGTACGAGATAGTAGAAATAGGGGAAGATGGCGGCAAGTCTCCAGGGCTTGCGGCCGATGCCGGAAAGTGCGCCGAGGCCGGCGGCGTGCAGCTTCTTCGATGTCTGCTTCTCCCGGCCGGCGAAAATCTCGAAACAGTTCCCCGCGTACAGCGAGATTCCGGGATTGAGCTCCTTGCGGTGCTTGAGGATCCACTTGTCGCGCCCCGGGACGCCGGTTCCCACGAGGACCATGGAGGGCGATGATTTCTTCACCGCCATCACGATGTCCCCTTCCACGCCCCGCGGGAAAAACCCGTAGAAGCGTCCGACGACCCGGATTCCGTGGAAGGATCCCTTGAGATTCTCTTCCGCGATTTCCAGGACTTCCTTGCGCGCGCCCAGGAGATAGACGGCGCCCTTTGCCTTTTCGATGACGCTCAGGATGCGGATGATGTATTCGAAAGGGTTGAAGAGGGTGAGATCGCCCGCCTTGAGGAAGTGCGCTCCCTGGATGATGGGCAGGGAGACGGGGAGGATGAGCGCCGCATCGCGCAGGCAGCGCATGAGCTCGGGGTCGTGACGCGCCCGCAGGAGACCCCGCAGGGAGAGGAAGACGATCTGGTTGTGCTGCCCGTTGTCCAGGAGCTCCGCCACGACCTGCGGCGTGGCATCCGCGCCGATGCTGTCCACGGGGACGTTGAGAATCTTGATCCTTTTCACTCCGCTTGTGCCGGTCTCCACGCGTCTCTCTCCTGAAGAATCATCATGACCGCCCCGAGCGCAAATGTCGCGGCGGTTTCCACGCGCAATATGCCGGTGTCGAAATGCACCGTCTGGAATCCCGCGCCGGTCGCCAGGGCGAGCTCGGTATCCGACAGGCCGCCTTCCGGACCGATCAGTACGCTCACCGTCGCGGGCCGTCCCGCAAGCAGATGATGCAGGCTCCTGCCGTCCACGGGCTTCTCGTGGAACACGAGTGCCGTTCCCCAGTCCTGCCCGCTCTGCAAGAGGGAGCTGAGGCTTCGCGGCTCGTCAATCACCGGCGTCGTCGGGGTGCCGCTCTGCTGGACGGCCTCCCGGGCAATCCGCACGAGCCGCTCCGCCCTGCCGTCCCGGTTGCCCGCGCGTACGACTGAATGCTCGCTTTCAAGCGGAACGATCCGGGCCACACCTGCCTCTGTCGCCTGTCGGACAATGAGATCGATTTTGCGTCCCTTTGGCAAGCACTGCAGGAGGATGATCCGCGTTCCCGGCCCACGCCTCTTCTCCCCACCTTCCGAGCCGGCGTCGGGAACCGGCGTGAGCGTGACGCCGCACTCCTGCGCGCCGACGCTGACGATCCGCATGAGCCATGTGGCACCCGCGGGGTCGCGCGCAGGCAACTCATCCCCCGGGCCGAGCCGCCGGACAACGATGAGGTGGCGGAAATCTCCGCCGGTGAGCGTGAGCCTCTCTTCCCCGGCATACCGACCGGGCAGGAGGAACTGTTTCATCGCAGCGCCTCCTTTCGAGGGCCGTGGCGATCCTTACGGGGACGGCGTCGTTATCTCGTGATTCTGGAGCGCCTTGACCGCCGCCTGCAGGACGGTATCGAAGTCCAGGTCATAGGCCGGCGGCGTGTTCACCAGGGCCTCCACCTGGTCGCGCACGAGCCGGCGCAGGTAGCGGTCGCTCAGCAGGATGCCCTTTGCATGGAGCGATGCCACGAATTGCGTCACCTGGTCATCGGTGGGCTGGGGCGTCGCCTTCACGAAATCCTTGATAAGCGTGCCGTTGAGCAGGTCGTTCAGCGATTTCTGCTCGGCGTCTGTCAGGTCGGGCTCCTTGATTTCGCGGTCCGGGAGGATTCCCACCTTGTCGATCGTGACCCCCGAGGGCAGGTAGTAGCGCGAGGTGGTGAGCCGGAAACCGCCGTCACCCAGCGGCTGGACGGTCTGCACCGATCCCTTGCCGTAGGTCTTCACGCCGAACAGCGAGGCGCGGTGGTAGTCGCGCAGCGCGCCCGCCACGATCTCCGATGCGGAGGCCGAGCCGCCGTCCACGAGCACGACGACCGGGATCCTGGGATCCACGAGCATGCGATTCTGCCTCGCGTTGTAGATGATGTTCTCCGCGGCGACGCGCTCGTTTTTCCTCTGGACGATAAGACCCTGGTTGATGAAGAGGTTCGCCACTTCCACGCCCGCGTCCAGGACGCCGCCGGGATTCTGCCGCAGGTCGAGGATCAGCGACGTGTAGCCGGCCGCCTGGAAAGCGCGGATGGCGTCGCGGGCGCGCTCCGGCGCCTGCGGGGTGAACTGCGTGATGCGCATGTAGCCGATCGTGCCGTCGATCATGGCGTGGACCACGACGGGAAGCTCGATGATGTCGCGCGTGAGGGTGGCGTCGAACTGGATGTGCTCGCCCCGCTTCACGGTGACCATCACCGTGGTCTTCGGCTCCCCGCGCAGCCGGGCGGTGATGTCGTTGAGCGAGATGTCCGCCATGGAGTCGCCATTCACCTTGATGATCACGTCCCCGGCGGTGATGCCGGCCTTGAAGGCGGGTGTGCCCTCGAATGCGGTGGTCACCTGGGCGCCCACCTTTTCGAGCTTCGTGATGGCAAGACCCACGCCGCCGAACGATCCGTTGACGGTGTCGCTGAGGGATTCCCAGTCCTTCGCCGCCATGAAGCGCGAGTTCTGGTCGCCCAGCGCGTTGAACATGCCGGTGAGAGCCCCTTCGTAGAGGGCCTTGGGCTGCGCCTTGTCGGCGTCGACGTAGTTGTCGCGAATTTCTCTGAATATCTGCCCGATCGTCGCCAGATACGCCTGCGTCTCGTCCTCCGCGCTCCCGGCGAGCAGCCGCGGCGAAAGGGCGAAGAAGGCGAGGCCGGCAAGCAGCACCGCGGTGACAACAGTCCAGACGACACGCTCTTTCGAGCCGATCGGTCTCATGCGCTTCTCCCCGAGGCACCATAGCATGCGGGCGCCATCGGTTCAATGTACACTTTTTCCTCCCGCGGAGGCGCCGATCATGCGGTCCCTTGACCACGCTTTTGCACCCCCGCTACACTCACCCGTGATGTCCACACGGCGCGGCCTCCTTTTTGCCTGCTCCCTCTGGGAGCTCGTGCGCTTTTTTCTCGTTCTCCTCCTCTTTGTGGCCACGCTGCAGGATGCCGCCGGTGCGGGCCCCTGGGTCTACACGTGGCTTCTCTTTGTGGGGTCGGGCAACCTCCTCATCGCCGTCGGCGACGGCATGCTCGCGCTTTTTCCCGTGCGCTACGAAGCGCTCATTGGTTTCCTGCGCCTGGGCAAGCTCATGAGCGTCTTTTCATTTCTCCTCCTTCTCATGGCCGGCTCCCTGCGGGTCGCGTCCTCCCGGGAGGTTTTCGCCGTCGGTCCGGTCGCTGTCACCCAGGGAGCGGTGCTCTTTGCGGTATTCCTGCTGGATCTCCTCTGCATGGGCATTCTCGTCGCCTGGAAAAATGAAGAAACGCCACCGACACCGCCGGCCGAGACCCTGCCGCAGTATACGGAGACGGAGGTGGACGACTATCACTAGGTTGTCCGCCTGCCCGTTCCCCGGAACCGCACGGGCCTGACCATGCAATTCCGCCGATTTCTTGCAGCGGCCATGCTCTCATTCTGCCTCGGCACTTCGGCGATGTTCGCCGCGACGACCCCGCGCCTGGTCATGACGCCGCCCGAATGGAGATTCGGCTGGGTGCGCCAGGGTGAGAAGATCTCACTGGCCGTCACGGTGACAAACGACGAGGCCCGCCCGCTCAGCGTGACATTCGTGCCGACCTGCGACTGCCTCACGGTGGACAAGGGGACGCAGCAGGTCGCTGCCGCTGGACAGGCGACATTCATGCTCCATTACGATTCCAAGGATGACACGGGCAATATCCGGCGCGGCTTCATCATCACCACCGATCGCGCCGATGCAAAGCAGATCTCCTACATGATCTACGGCACCGTCCGCCAGGAGCGCGCGCTTCCCGCGACAGGCGCGGCGGCGCCGGGCACGGACGCCGCGGGACGCCTCATCGTCAGCTATTTCTACACGCCGGGCTGCCGAAGCTGCGAGGAGTTTCTCTCCACCGAGATTCCCCGGCTGTCACGGACGCTCGGCCGCGACATCGTCGTGGAGAAAAAGGACCTGCTGGATCCCGTGGTGTTCGAGCAGCTCAATGCGGCGGCCGCGGCGCGCGGGCGCGCGCTCACCGAGGTGCCGGTCCTTCTTGCCGGGGATACGCTGCTGGTCGGTGACAAGGAGATCCGCGCGCGCCTCCCGGAGGTGCTTGCGGCGCTCGTGGCAGGTGAGCCGCGCGCCGCGGCCGTGCCCGCGACGGGCCCTGTCGGTCTCTCCGACAAGCTTGCGATTCTGCCGGTGTTCTTCGCCGGGCTGATCGACGGCATCAACCCGTGCGCCTTCACGACGCTTATATTTCTCCTCGCATCGCTCGCCCTGGCGGGCAGGGGAAGACGCGAGGTGCTCCTGATAGGTGCAATCTTCTCAGCGGCGGTATTCCTCACCTATTTCCTCATTGGCCTGGGGTTCTTTACGGCCTTGCGGGTCGCCAACGGGGTCCCCGTCGTTTCCCTGATTCTCCGGTGGGTCCTTGTCGCCGTGCTCGTCGTCTTTGCGGGCCTGTCCGTTTACGACTACACCCGCATCCGCGCGGGTCATCCCACGGAGATGCTCCTCCAGCTTCCCTCGGCTTTCAAAAAGCGCATCCATTCATCCATCCGCGGCGGGGTCCGGACCGCGGCGCTGGCGGGAAGCTCCGTGGTCATGGGCTTCCTGGTGTCCATATTCGAGTTCGCGTGCACCGGGCAGGTCTACCTGCCCACCCTTGCCTACTTCGCGCGCTCCGCGCACCGGCTTTCCGCCCTGCTTCTCCTTGCCCTCTACAATCTCTGCTTCATCCTGCCCCTCCTGGTGGTCTTCGCGGGCAGCTATTTCGGGGTGAGCTCCGCCCGGATCACCACCGTGTTCCAGAAGCACATGGGAAAGGTGAAACTTGCCCTCGCAGTGCTGTTCGTCGGGCTCGCTGTCTTTACCCTTGTCGGATGAAAGGCCTTTGGCTATGCTTTTACTCCAGGGACCGCGGCANNGGAGAGCATCGGGGCGATGCTCTCCGAAAAGAAAGTCCGGGCCGGCATCGACGCGGAGTCCATCGACAAGGCATTCCGCACTCTCGCGCGAAAGAAGACGGAACCCCTCACATTTGTTGCCGCTGCCGGTACCGCTCCCCAGCCGGGCACGCCGGAAAGCGTCCAGTTCACCGAAAACCCCATCCCCGAACGACTGGAGCCTGTCGCGCAGAAGCTGCTCGCTGCCGCGGCCGCGCCGGCAGGCTACAGGCTGCGCGAAGAGCGGGTGAAGGTCGAAAAGAAGGTTCTCAAAAAAGCGCCCCTCCCTTTTCTTCCGCTTCGGGAGCATGTGGAGATCGTTGTCGAAAGAAGGATCGTGAAGGACCCTGTCCAGATCGACCCGACGGTGGCGGAGACCGGCTACGTGACAAAGGGGGCCGTCGTTGCCCGCATGAAGCCGGGCTCCCAGGGAAAGGAAGGAAAGAGCGTCTTCGGGCGGCTCATCTCCGCGCCCCGTCCCGACAATGAAGGCTTTCTTTTCTGCAACGGCCTCACCCGCGCGGGGGCCGAGGCCACGGCCGACCTGACGGGCTTCCTCCGCAGGGGCGCCGGCTGGTGCGACGTGGTTCCCTTCCGCGATCACGCCGTGCTCGTCGCGGCGTCCAAAGACAACCTCACGTGCCTCCTGTCGCTCGTGCCGGGGGACCTGGCGGCGCCCCGACCCGACGCGGCGGAGATCCTTTCACGCGCGCAGAAGCTGGGATTCGCGGAGCAGGACCTGCTCAGCGTCGACGAGATCGACGCGATGCTGCGCGATGCCCTTGCCCGCCGGACGCCCCTCACCGCCGTGTCCGTCACGCCGGTCGTCAACGGCGCCGCGGCTGTCGCCGTTTCCGAGGACCGCATGAAGGCGGTGCTGCACCTGCGCAAGGGGCGGGGCGGCGGCCGACCCCTGCTGCCCGCCGCGGTGAGCGAGGCCATCAGGGCGAGCCGGGTCAAGGGATTTGACGCGCAGACCGTCCGCAAGGATCTGCTCGCGTTCTTCGCGGGTCGCACCGCGGAGCTCGCCGACTACGTGCTGGTGAGCGGCAGGGCCCCGAAGCCGGGCACGGATCCCAAGCTGGAATGGCGGGCGCTGTTCCTCCCCGCCGATGAGATGGAGACGATCCGGGGAATCGCGATGACGAATATCGGCCGCCTTGCGTCCCTCGCCTCGCTTGCCTCCTTCCCGCTCGCCAGGGTGGAAGCCGTGGCCCGCGTGAAGGCGGAAGCCGAGGTGCTGAAGATCGCCCCTTCCGTCGGGGCGGAGCCAGGGGTGGATGTATTCGGTGCCGTGACGCCTTTCGCGCGCAACGGCCAGGGCGAGGTGCGGCTCTTCGAGGGCGTCGCTCTCCGCAAGGACGTTGTTGTCGCAACGGAAGAAGGCATCCTGGAAAAAGGCAGTGACGGCCTGGTCACGCTGCTCAGGGTGCGGCCGCATCGGGACGCGGAGCTGCAGATCGTGGTGACCCCGGACCGTATGAAGGCCGCCGTCTCCCACGTCCCGCCGCGCGGTGACGGCGCCCTTTTGACGGCGGCGGAGGCGCGTGAGCGCATCAGGCTCGCCGGCGTGCAGAAGGGTATCGANNGGGAAGGCGGTCTCCATCCGCGCCGACGGCAGGGCGGATTTCCGCGCGCAGGACAGGATCACGCGGATCAGCAAGGGAGACAAGATCGCGACGGTGCGCGCGCGCGATCCGAAGGCAGAGGACGGCTGGGACGTCACCGGCACGGCCCTGACGCTTGCCGCGCAGGCGCAGGAGACGCTCCAGGCGGGGCGCGGCGTCCGGGAAGACCTGCAGACCGATGGAAGCATCCTCTTCACGGCGGAAGCCTCCGGCGAGCTGATCAATGACGGCGGCACGCTTTCCATCACGGAGGCGCATACAGTGGAAGGCGACGTCGGCATGGCCACCGGCAATATAAAGTTTCCCGGCACTATCCGTGTCGGCGGGTCGATCCGCGCGGGTTTCACCGTCATGGCCGGCGGCATCCTCGAGGTGGAAGGGGCGGTCGAGGCGGCCCTCCTCTCCGCCGATGGTTCCATCACGATCGCCCAGGGCATCAAGGGCGAAGGCAAGGCTGTCCTGCGTTCCAAGAGGGACATCTTCGCCATGTTTGCAGAACACACCGTGCTCCTTGCCATCGGCGACGTGCACCTGCGCGGACCCTGCGTCCGCAGCCAGGTCAAATGCAACGGCAGGCTTCTCCTGGATTCGGAGAAGGGCACGCTGGTCGGGGGACAGATTCGCGCAAGCCGCGGCGCCGCGGTGCAGAATATCGGCTCGCCGGGAGGCGTCGCCACGGTTGTGTCATTCGGCCAGGATTTCCTCGTGAAGGACCAGATCGAGCGGGAGGAGCGGCAGGTCGCCGCGCTGGTGCAGAAGGTCGCCGACCTCGACGCGGAGATGTTCGTGCTGGAAAAAAAGGCCGCGGTCACGGCGTCCGCGGGACCGCTGGGCGCGCAGTCGCAGGCGGCCACCCTTCTGTCCCGCGCGCGTGCGCAGAAGCTCCAGGCGATGAAGCTCATCGAGCAGCACAAGCTGCGCCTTATCACGCTGCGCGACCGCTACGACGAGCATGTCGCGTCGGAGATCGTCGTGCGCGGCACGGTGTACCCGGGCGTCGTGCTGGAGAGCCACGGCCGGCGCTGGGAGACGCGGACGGAGAAGAAGATGATCACGTTGCATTTCGACCCCGCGCAGGGCAAGATCATGGAAAAGCTGTAAGTTAGTACGCCACGGAACTGCACGGCGTACCGTGCAAGCTACCGTGGCGGACCGAATGCCACGGATTACCGTGGCGGCGCAGAAATGCCACGGATTACCGTGGCCGCGGAGGGACCGATGCTCGCGTACGTCAATTTTCCCTCGTGGATCCGGCCCGAGATCGTGCCCGGCCTCCCCATCCGGTGGTACGGGCTCATGTACCTCGTCGCTTTCGCCATCACCTACCTGCTTTTCATGTGGCAGATGAAGAAGGCCGAGATCGTCCCCCCCAAGGACTCGGTGGTCGATATGTTCTTCTGGGCCATCATCGGGCTCCTGGTCGGCGCGCGGCTTTTCGCCGTCACGATCTACGATTCAAGCGGCTACTACTTTCACCATCCGCTCCAGATCATCCTTCCCTTCGCACGCGTGAACGGCAGAATACAGCTCACCGGCATCGCCGGCATGTCGTACCACGGAGGATTCGTGGGCGCGACAATCGGCATCATCACGTACCTCAAGGTGAAAAAGCTCGATGTCCTGCAATGGGGCGACATGCTGGTGGCAGGCATCCCGCTGGGATACACCTTCGGCCGGTTGGGCAACTTCATCAATGGCGAGCTCTACGGCCGCATCACGAAGGTGTCGTGGGGTATGGTATTCCCGAACGCGGAGACGTTCCCCGCGAACCAGCCGTGGGTGAAGGATTTTGCGGCCGCCGTCGGCATGCCGATTTCCGGCGCCGGCGCGGTGAATCTCCCCCGGCATCCCTCGCAACTCTACGAGGCTTTCTTCGAGGGATTCGTTCTGTGGCTCATCCTCTGGTTCATCGTGCGCAAGCGCAAGCCGTACAAGGGCTTCGTGATCGCCTGCTACGCCGTGGGATACGGGGTGATCCGGTTCTTCATCGAGTACGCGCGGCAGCCTGACCGCGGGATCGGCTTCGGCGGCTATGGCTATCCCATCATCCTGCAGCCGCTGGACAACTTCCTTGGCCAGTTCAGCTGGTTCAACTTCAGCACGGGCCAGATCCTGAACGTCCTCCTGATCCTGACGGGTGTCATCATGATGGCGATCTTCAGCTCGTGGGCCCGGCGCGCCCCCACGGGGGCCGAGCTCCCGCATCCCACGGGCCGCAAGCTGCGGAAGAAGCTGCGCTGAGTCTCTCTCCCTCCTGGGGTGACGGCAGGGCCCGTGGCGGGCTATAGTGAGATCGATGGAACGAATCTACCTGGACAACAACGCCACGACCCTCGTCGATCCGCGGGTCAAGGAAGCCATGGAGCCGTTCTGGTGCCAGCTCTACGGCAATCCGAATTCTCTGCACGTTTTCGGTACCGAGGTGCATCCCTACATGCGCCTCGCCTTCGACCGTCTCTACGCCGGCATCAATGCGCGCGACGCGGATGACATCCTCATCACGAGCTGCGCCACCGAATCCAACAACGCGGTTCTCCAGTCCGTCTGGTATGATCTCGTCCGCACGGGAACGAAGACGGAAATCGTCACGACGGAGGTCGAGCATCCCGCGGTCAGCAATACCTGCCGATACCTTTCGACACTCGGCGCAAAGATCATCGTCCTGCCCGTGAATCCTGACGGCATCGTGGATGTCGACATTTTGAAGAAGCATGTCCACCCCGACCGCACGGCACTGGTCTCCATCATGTGGGCCAACAATGAAACGGGTCTTGTTTTTCCCATCCGGGAGCTGGCCACTTTCTGCCGTGAGAAAGGCATTCTTTTCCACACGGACGCCGTGCAGGCCCTCGGGAAGCTGCCTGTCGACGTGCGTGACGCGCCGGTTGATTTCCTGAGCTTCAGCGCCCACAAGTTTCACGGGCCCAAGGGCGTCGGAGGACTTTTCGTCCGGCAGGGGGTGAAGTTCACCCCGCTCCTGCACGGCGGCGAGCAGATGGGCGGGAGGCGGGGAGGCACGGTGAACGTCGCCTTTCTCGTTGCCATGGGCCTGGCAATGCAGCTCGCCGTCGAGGGCCTGCCGTACGAGGAAGGGGAGGTGCGCAGGCTGCGTGACCGGCTGGAGGATGCACTCTCCGCGATCGACGGCGTGGCGGTGATCGGCAGGCGGGAGCTGCGCGTGCCGAACACCATCCTGGTGAGTGTCAAAAGCGTCGAGGGCGAGGCGATGATCTGGGACCTGAACCGCCAGGGCGTTGCCGCATCGACCGGCAGCGCGTGCGCCTCGGAATCCCTGGAGCCCAATCCCACGTTCATTGCAATGGCCATCGACACCGAGCTCGCGCATACCGGCGTGCGCCTCTCCCTGTCGCGCTTCACCACGGAAGAAGAGATCGATGCCGCCATCGCGGCGATCCGCGCGGCCGTGGCGCGCCTGCGGACCATTTCGCCCAGCGCCGCGCGGAAAGGCTGAAGGAGAGCATCGTCATGGCAAAGTCCGACCTGATCGGGGGGACGCTCTGGGAGAGCTATTCGCGCAAGGTGAATGACCGGATGCTCAACCCGCGCCACCTTGGGGAGATCACCGCGGCGGACGCGGAAAAGCTGGGGGCCCGGCTCGTCGTGGCCGACTGGGGTGCCGAGGTCTGCGGCGATGCCATCCGTGCGTTCTGGGCCGTGGATCCCGCGACGAACAGGATCAAGGACGCGCGTTTCAAGACATTCGGCTGCGGCACGGCCATCGCATCGAGCGACATGATGTGCGAGATGATCATCGGCAAGACCGTGGACGAGGCCATGAAGATCACCAATATCGATGTCGAAGCGTCCCTTCGCGACAGTGCGGATACTGCCGCAATCCCGCCGCAGAAGATGCACTGCAGCGTCATGGCCTACGATGTCATCCGCAAGGCCGCCGCGGAATACAAGGGCGTCGATATGAGCTCGCTGGAGGAGGAGGAGATCGTCTGCCAGTGCGCCCGCGTGAGCCTCCGGACGGTGCGGGACGTGATTCGCATCAATGATTTGAAGACCGTTGAAGACATCACCCACTACACCAAGGCAGGCGGGTTCTGCAAGTCCTGCATCCGTCCCGGCGGGCACGAGTCCCGCAAATACTACCTGGAGGACATCCTGCGCGACGTCCGCGCCGACATGGAGCGCGAAAAGGCCGAAGCCGCGACGGGCCGTGCGCACGTCGTGCAATTCGGCGCCATGAGCATCATCCAGAAGCATCGCGCCGTGGAGAAGGTGCTCGATGAGAAGGTGCGCCCGAATCTCCTGAAGGATGGAGGGAATCTCGAGGTCGTGGACATGAAGACGAGTGACGGTGTCACGGAGGTCTACATAAGCTACATGGGGGCATGTAAAGGTTGCCCCAGCGCGACCGTCGGGACGCTGAGCTTTGTAGAGGATTTCCTCAAATCCGAGCTGGACGAGAGCATCAAAGTGCTTCCAGTTTAGTACATCTGACCCACCGAGGACGACATAGTTTGGCTTGACGCGGTTGACATTTTGGATATCTTGTTCATAACGTTGCTATGATATAAAAAATTATAAAGTGCTCATGAGGGGGGATGGTGCTCCATTTCGTCAACGGTCTCTACATAGTCTGCCTGTCCGGCGGAATCACCCTCATCATATTCTCATTTTTTGCATCAGTGCGCCTTGCCTCGACCGGTTTTCGGCGTTTCGCCTTTCTTTTTATAGCGGCAACAGTTCTGCTTGTCATCGAGGCGCTCCGGACTTATGAGAATGCTCTTGGGATCGACAATGGTATTGCAGGCACAATCGTCGACGCGGCGGGCTCTTTTGTCGCAAACGCACTGGTTGCCTGGTTTCTTTTCCGCGTCGTTCACTCTATCACAGGACCGAAACTCTCCCGATCGTTTGCCATTTCCTACGTGGCGGTCAGCCTGATCCTTGGAACGCTGGGCGCGCTGAAGGAAGTCGTCCTGCCCTTTCTCTTCTGGAACATCAACTTTTGCGCGCTCCTGGCGCTGCACCTCTACTGCGCCTTGCTTCTTGTCCGTGGTCTGGCCACTATCGAACCTCCGCTCCTGCGTTCCCTGATCCGTACCCTGCTTATCTTTCTCGCGGTATTCGCCCCGATTGCAGTGGCCCAGCTCGTCTTGCAGGACCTGGCCAGTACCGCACCTTTCTTCCGCGACTGGCCGCTCGAAGAGCTTCTCTATTACCTCGGATTCGTCGTGATCGGGCTCGTGTACCTGGCGCGCCATTTCCTGAGCCCGAGCGTCGAGCCGGTCATCGCGCTGGACGGAGCGCTTCTCCAGCGCCTTGGGATTTCAAAGCGGGAGGCCGATATCATCGCCATGATGATCAAGGGACATAACAACCGATCCATCGGTGAAAAGCTCTTCATCTCGGCAAGCACCGTGAAGAATCACATTTATCACATCTATCAAAAGACAGGCGTCGACAATAAGATCCAGCTCCTCAATCTCATAAACCCCCCAAAATGAGACTTTTGGACTATTGCGAAATGCAGGCAATGGTATACACTTCGGACATAAAGTTAGAGCGCCAGCGGGAAGGTAATTAAAAAGTAAAGTTGAACGTGCCTCCAAGAGAAAAAAAGTGGTCCTATTGTAAAAGCGGGGTATCTTCCTGCTGGCGGTTTT
>PMDT01000054.1 GCA_003154555.1 Spirochaetaceae bacterium | reverse complement strand
ATGACGTGCAGATCATCGTGGCCACGATCGCCTTTGGCATGGGAATCGACAAGCCGAATATACGCTGGATCGTGCACGCCGACCTGCCGCGCAGCGTTGAAGGCTACTACCAGGAAACGGGACGCGCGGCAAGAGACGGGGACCCGGCGGAAAGCCTGCTCCTCTATGGACCGGGAGACATCGCCGCGGTCAGGTGGCATATCGGAAAAATCGAATCGCCGGAAGAGAAGGCCCGTGCGGAGGCACGGCTCCGCGAAATCCTGCGCTACGCCGAGTCAGGTGTGTGCCGCAGGATACAGCTCCTGGCGCATTTCGGGGAAAGTCACCCTGGGAATTGCGGACGCTGCGACGTGTGTGCCGGGGAAGTGGCGACGGAGGACCTTACCGAGGCCGCGCGCAAGGTGCTCTCCGCCGCGGTGCGCACAGGCGAGCACTTCGGCGCGCATCACCTTGCCGACATTCTTGTCGGCGCGGCAACGGACAAGGTGCTGGACAGGGGTCACCAGGCGCTGCCAACGTTCGGGGTCGGCAAAGATCATGACCGCGACTGGTGGCTGGGGCTTATCCGCGAGCTTGACGCCGGCGACTGTCTTGCGCGCGGCGAAGGCCGTACTGCAGGCTACCGGCTCACAGGCAAAGGCAGGCTTGTGCTGCTGGGGAAGCAGGCATTTCTTGCATCACGAAGCCTCGGCAGAGCCTCCCGCGACAGCTCACCTGCGCGGCAGGACGAGCTGCCGCTGGAACCACTCGACGCCGGATCGCAGGAAGGCCTTTTCCAGTGCCTGCGCGTGCTGCGGAAGGAGATCGCGCGGAAAAAGGGTCTTCCCCCGTACGTTGTTTTCAGCGACAAATCACTGCGCTCCATCGCGCAAAACAGGCCGGCGAATGCCGCTGGTCTCCTGCGCTGTCACGGCGTGGGGGATGCAAAGCTGGAAGCCTACGGCACGGCATTCCTTGAGGCCATACGCGAATGGAACGCTNNTCCTGTCCGGGAAAAGGCCGGTTGCATGCAGCGCGCCCCTTTTCAACAGGCACACCTTTGCTCCATGATGGGTCACTCCGTGACGTACCAAGACGTGCGAGCTTGCAGGGAGGCCGCTCCATGGCGACGACCACTGAAATCCAGGGCAGACTCACCGACATTCTAGAAAAGCTCAGGGAAATGCCGGTGACGACATGGCTGCAGGAGAAGCGGGAGAACGCGCAGGACGTCGCGGAAACGGTACGGCTGATGGCGGAAGTCGTATATGCCCTCTCCGTGGAGATCGACCTCTACTCCCACCACGACGACGAGGAGCGGGACATCCGGCCCGGATCCGGCGACGCATCCGCCCCCGAAGAGGAGGAGCTCGTCGACCTTGAATCGCTGCCCGATGACGATGAATTGTAGCGCAACCCGCGCACGGGGCGGGTCCGGCCCTTTGCCGGTCAATGACATTTCGGCTATGATCAGTCGTTCGCGATCGTTTGGAAGAACAGGACGACTGCACACGTGAAGCTCCGCGCACGCCTCCTCATCGTTTCCGTCGGCGCTCTGCTCGTTCCCCTGCTCGTCGCCATTGCCGTCGCAGCCGCGGTGGTCGTGGAGAGCAGCGGGAGGTCGCAGGAGGTGCGGTTCCGCTCCGAGCTGGACATGATCCAGACCGACATCGCGGACGCCGAGGCGCACTACCGCACGAGCATTGCGGAGCTCGCCGTTTCGGAAACCCTGCGGGACAAGCTATATGTCTACAACAAGTACTGGGGCTATTTCAGCAAGGTAACGCTGGACGGGGACATCGCCGTGCTCCGCGATGACCTGGAGAACCACCTCATCCGGGACGCCATCGACACGATCGCCGTCTACAGGACTGACGGCGACCACTACACGAGCGTGGTCGTCGTCGGCAACTCCACGTACATGCGCGACACGATCCCGCGGTCCATACCCGCCGCGCTCCTGGGCAGGCCGGAGTATACACAGACCTCTGATGGCAACTACGCGACATTCTACACTCCGGTGTTCCGCACCGGCGCGGAGATCGGCCTCATTGCGCTCCAGAAGGCATTCAACCGCGGCTACCTGGAAACGCTGCACCTGCGCTCGGGCTTGGGGATCGCCCTCTATGCGCAGGGCATGTACCGCTATTCCTCGCTGCCGGGAATCGACAATGCCGGCGTGTTGTGGACGCGCTCACATCCCATGACGGGCAGCCCTTTTGCGGGAACGTATGCGTACCAGGGCCGCGCAATAAAGTACGTCGGCTCGTATTTCGACACGGGCCCGCTTGCAAAAAGCTTCCTGTTCGTGGGCGGCGTCTCTCCGATCACCGGGGCCTACTGGTGGAGCAATTTCACGGGCCTGTCCATCATTCCGCTCATCTGTGTCGCCATCGCCATCGTCCTTTTCTTCCTCTGGGGCAACGAGGTGATATTCGCCATCCGCACGCTGCTTGCCGCCTCGGAGCGCGTCGGCCGCGGTGTCTACCAGGTCCGTCTGCCCGTGGAGAGGCCCGACGAGTTCGGAGAGCTGTATCGCGGCTTTTCCCGCATGGCGCAGCAGCTCGAGGAGAACGCCGCCCGCCTGGAGGAGAACAAGAGGCTGCTCGTCACAAGCGAAAAGATGGCTGCCCTTGGCAGTTTCTCCGCGGGCGTCGCGCACGAGATCAACAACCCGCTGGGCATCGTGCTCAATCACGTGCAGCTCCTCCGCTCGGGCAAGCTCGAGCCCGCGGAGCGGGAGGAGTTCCTGGGCCGCATGGAGACGGAAATCAAGCGCGTGAACAGGCTGCTGCGCAACCTCCTGGATCACGCCACGGACGAAGAGCTCGCCTTCAGCGACATCGCGCTGGATGGCGTGGTGGCCGAGGTCGTCCAGCTCTTCACGCCGAAGCTGCGTCTCAAGGGAGTGCAGGTGGAGGTCGAGCCTTTTCCCCCCCGACCCGTGGTGGAAGGAGACGCTGATGCCATCAAGCAGGTTTTCTTCAACCTCCTCTACAACGCTATCCAGGCGATCCACCACGACCACGGCCGGGTCCGCATCGGGGCGCACCCGGAAGCGACAGGCGTGAGTGTCTGCGTCACCGACAACGGCGAAGGGATGAGCGAGGTGACGCGCGCCACGATCTTTCAGCCGTTTGTGACGCGCAAGCAGGGATACGGCACCGGCCTGGGGCTCGCCCTCAGCCAGACGATCATGAAGCAGCACGGCGGCACGATCGCGGTGGCCTCCGAACTGGACGTCGGCACGACGGTCACGCTGTGGTTCCCGCGGAAGGAGGAGGCGTGCTGAGTCGACGCGCTTTCTCTCTCCTCATCGTCGACGACGAAGAGGGCATGCGCCTGGGCCTGGAGAAGGCCCTGTCGCTGGAGGGCTACCGGGTCACGAGCGCCGCCACGGGGGCCGAGGCACGGCGCAAGTCGCGCGGGGAGAAGTTCGACTGCGCTTTTGTCGACCTGCGGCTTCCCGACCTCATCGGCACAGACCTGCTCTCCGACCTGCGGGAAGCGGGCACCGCGGTGGTGATCATCACCGCATTTGCCACGGTCGACACCGCGGTTCGCGCGATGAAGCTCGGCGCCGCCGACTATCTGCAGAAGCCTTTCGACAACCAGGATATCGTGGCGCTGGCGGACAGGCTCTGCTTCGGCCGGAGCGGCGCCCGGCCTTCCGGGGCATTGCCCGGTGAGGGCCTTGTCGCGGCGAGCGCCTCCATGCAGAACATCGTCGGCACGCTGCGGAAGGTGATGGACTCCGAAATCCCCCTTCTCCTTCAGGGTGAGAGCGGCACGGGCAAGGAGATGCTCGCGCGCTTCGTGCACAGCCAGAGCGCGCGCGCCGCGCGACCCTTCGTCGCGATCAACTGCGCGGCCATCCCGCCCGATCTGCTGGAAAGCGAGCTCTTCGGTCATGAAAAGGGATCGTTCACCGGGGCGCATGCCACGGTCACAGGCAGGTTCGAGGCCGCCGGCGCGGGGACGATATTTCTCGACGAGATCGGCGACATGGGGGCGAGCCTCCAGACGAAGCTCCTGCGTGCGCTGGAGGAGCGGGCCTTCGAGCCGGTGGGCTCGACACGCACGATCCCGCTCTCCGCGCGCATCATCGCCTCCACGAACTCCGACCTTGCGGCCCTGATCCGTGAAAAGAAGTTCCGTCTCGACCTTTACTACCGGCTCAAAGGGGTCGCGGTCACGATCCCCCCGCTCCGCGAGAGGCGGGAGGATATCGAACCGCTGCTCTCCTTTTTTCTCGACACCTACCGGCAGCGTTACAACAAGCCCGGCGTGGAGATCACGCGCGAAGCGGTCCGGTTCCTCGGCTCCTACCAGTGGCCCGGCAATGTGCGCGAGATGAAAAACGCCGTCGAATCCGCGGTCCTGCTTTCCGAGCAGAGTCACCCCCTCCTGCCGCGGGATTTCCTCCTGGAAGGTCCGGGCGACGCGAGCCTGCCCGAGCTGTGGCAGCTTGAGCGGGAAGCGATCGTGGAAGTGCTGAAGAAGACCGGCTATAACAGGTCCGTGGCTTCGCGCGAGCTGGGGATGAGCCGGAAAACCCTCTATAACAAGATGAAGCGGTACTCGATCAAATAGGGGGTCCCCGCACAGCACGGCGTGAGCCGCCCACGAATGCCCGCCCTTACCCAGCTTTACCCAATTCGTGCAAAGAGATGACCCACGGATGTTAAACGAGCCGGACACAATTGCGTCGATTCCTTTATCTTGTTTCCCAACAATAAATTAAAGAACATGCCGCAATCGGATTTGTTGGCCCGGTTCGTGCTANNCGGGGAAGAGCCCCCGCCCTTCGACAGGAGCCGCCCGACAGCTCACATTCGTAATCGTGCCAAAAGGCGTGCATCCCTACTTCGATTCTGTCTACAGCGGGTTCGAGGACGCGGCCAGAAAATACGGCATTGCCTCCGAGGTGGCTGCCCCGCCCCGATTCGACGTGAGCCTGCAGATCAAGGTGATCGAGGACCTGATCGCGCGCGGGGTGGACGGTATCGCCATCTCGGCGAACGACGACCAGGGCCTGGTTGCCGTCATCCACGAGGCGATGGCGGCAGGCATCAAGGTCATCACGGTGGATGCCCCCGCCCCCTCGAGCGAGGCACTCACGTATATCGGAACGGACAATGAAAGCGCCGGCTACGAAGCCGGCAAGCGCATGGCCGTGACTATGGGCGGGCGCGGTTCGGTGGCCATCCTGCAGGGCGGGCTGGACGCGACGAATCTCAACAGGCGCACGGCAGGATTCAAGCGCGCCCTCGCGGAGAAGGCACCGGGCATCACGGTGGTGGGGGTCGTGGACGAGGGGGGGGACTTCTCGCGCTCCGTGAACGAAACCGAGAAGCTCCTCGCTGCGCATCCGCGCCTGAGCGCGATCTTCAGCGTCTCCGCGGAGGGCGCTCCCGCGGCAGCGGCCGTGCTGAAGCGCCAGGACGAGGCGGGCCAGGTGGTCGTCGCCGGCTTCGATGACCTGGGCGATACGCTCCAAGGCATCCGTGACGGCAGCATCGTCTTCTGTGTCGTGCAGAACACCTACCGCATGGGGTGGCTCTCCGTGGAGAGGCTCCTCGATGCGGTGCACGGCAAAAGCCTCTCCCCGGTCATCGACACCGGTGTCGTCTTCGTCGACAAGCGGAACATCGACACCTACCGCAAGCGCATGGAGACTGACAACACGAACAATTTGTAACAAAAAAAGCCCCGTTGGGGCCTTCGAATCATTCTGAGGAGGTTTCGCGTATGAAGTCCAGAACATTCGCAATCGCCGGGGTCGTGCTGGCACTGGCGATGGTCGCGTCAATGGCAACGGCGCAGACCAAGTGGGCCCAGGGGGTCCACATCGTGTTCTTCCCGGGCGGACCGCAGGGCGGTGTTTTCGCCGTGAACGTGTACAACGGCGCGAAGCAGGCGGAAGCGGACCTGGGCGTGAAGGTCGACTACGAATGGTCGAACTGGGACCCGCAGACCATGATCCAGCAGTTCCAGGAAGCCGTTGCAATGAAGCCGGACGGGATCTGCATCATGGGCCACCCGGGTGACGCCTCATTCGATGCGCTGATCGACCAGGCCGAGGCCAAGGGCATCATCGTCACCACGCAGAACACCACCCTCGACAAAGCCGAGGCGAAGTACGCGGCCAAGGGCTTCGGGTATGTCGGTGCGGAAAACTATACTGCAGGCCACGCCCTCGGAGCAGAGGCAGTGAAGCGCTTCAATCTCAAGAAGGGTGACCGCGCCATGGTATGGGGTCTCCTTTCCCAGCCCGCACGCGGCGAGCGCACAAAGGGCGTCATCGATGCGCTGAAGGAAGCCGGCTGCGTCGTTGACTACAACGAGATCGACGCGGCGACAAACAAGGACCCGGCGGCCGGCACTCCGACGTTTGCCGGCTACGTGTCTTCCCATCCGGATGTGAAGCTGGTCGTCACTGACCACGGCGGTCTTACCGCCACGGCGCAGACGTACCTGCAGGCGGCCGGCAAGAAGGCTGGCGATATCAATATCGCAGGCTTCGACCTCTCCCCCGCCACTATCTCCGCGATCAAGGGCGGCTGGACCGGCCTGGTCATCGATCAGCAGGAGTGGCTGCAAGGCTACCTGCCGATCCTCCAGGTCTGTCTCGCGAAGGTCTACGGATTCTCCGGCCTCCATATCAATACAGGGGCTGGATTCGTTGACAAGTCGAATGTAGACTTCGTCGCGCCTCTCGCGCAGAAGAACATTCGCTAGCTCGCGCGCTTGAGTCTGACTCCCGGCACGGCCCCCGGCCGTGCCGGGCTTGAGGCGCCCGGCGGAGCACGAAAGCACACGCTGCGCGCCCGTTGGGGCGCCCGGCGGAGCACGAAAGTACACGCTGCGCGCCCGTAGGGCGCCCGGCAGAGCGCGGCGGCCTACGTTGCGCGCCCTTTGGGGCGCCCGGCAGAGCACGAAAGCGCACGCTGCGCGCCCTAAGGGGGATTCATGGGATACGTGCTGCAGTTGAAGAACATCTCCAAGACCTTCGGCGAGGTCGCCGCGCTCCACGACGTGAACTTCGAAGTGGGCGACAACGAGATTGTCGGCCTGCTCGGGGATAATGGGGCGGGCAAATCAACGCTCGTGAAGATCATCACCGGGTACCATCAACCGGACCCGGGCGGCGAGGTCCTCTGGAAGGGGAAGCGCCTCGATCATTTTTCCGTGGCGCGCGCCCATGCCATGGGCATCGAAGTGGTCTACCAGGAGAGGGCGCTCGCCGACAAGCAGTCGCTGTGGCGCAACATCTTCATGGGCCGCGAGCTCACCACGGCGGGGGGGAAGCTCGACGTGCGCCGCATGCGCGCGGAAACCCTCAAGCTCATGCAGTCCGCGATGGGATTCACCTCGTCGGCCATAACGACCGAATCGACGGTGAAGACCTTCTCCGGCGGGGAGCGGCAGGGCGTTGCAATCACGCGCGCCCTCTACTTCAAGGCAGAGCTGGTGATCCTCGACGAACCGACCATGGGGCTTTCCCTCTCCGAGACGAAAAAGGCCCTGGATTTCGTCAGGAGCATCCGCGACGCCGGCAAGTCGGCAATTTTCATCGACCACAATATCTTCCACGTGTACCCCGTGGCGGACAGGATCGTCGTCCTGGACCGCGGGACGATCGCAGGCCAGTTCTTGAAGAACGAGCTCACCCTCCAGGAGCTCACCGACCGCCTCTACGCGGTGGCAAAAACCGGAAACCTGAGTTACTGAGGAGAAACCGATGAGCTCTGAAGAGACCGCGCGCCCGCTTTCAAAAAGCGCCCAGAGGGGACCCGTTGTGAGATTCCTGAGGAAATACGCGCTCCAGCTCGGCATCTTCGCCGTCGCCTTGATCGTCTGGGTGCTGTTCCTCATCGGGGCGCCCCGCACCTTCCTGTCGAAGGAAATCTACATCTCCTTCATGTCTACGACACCTTTCTTCGCGCTGATCGCAATTCCCCTCACGCTCGTCGTCATCACGGGAGAGATCGACCTCTCCTTTGCCTCGGTGATGTCATTCGGCATGGTGGGATACGACCTGGTCTTCGTCGCCACGGGGAGCGTCTGGCTGGGATTCTTCGCGTGCCTTGCATTCGGAATCGCCGCGGGGCTCATCAACGGCCTGATCGTGGTGAAGTTCGGGGTGCCCTCCCTGGTGGCCACGATCGGCACCTGGTACCTCTTTCGCGGGGTGGTGCTCGTCATCACGAACGGCGCGGGACTGGGCCTGACGGAGACAACGAACACGGCGCTCCACGACATCATCGTGGGCAGGGCATTCGGCGTGATTCCCATGCAGTTTTTCTGGACCATCGCCATCGGCGCGGTCATCTGGTTCTTCCTCAACCGGCACCGATTCGGCGCCCACGTCTATCTGACGGGCGACAACATCGAGAGCGCCCGGCTCATGGGCGTGAACGTCGGACGGGTCAAGATCCTCACCTTCGTGATCGTCGGGCTCGTGGCCGCATTTGCCGGCTTTGTCGTGAGCACCGAGCTGCTGTTCTACTGGCCCACGGTCGGCGATGGCTACCAGCTCACCACCATCGCCTCGGTCTTCCTCGGCGGCACGTCGGTGTTCGGCGGCACGGGAACGATATTCGGCACCTTTGTCGCGTCATTCATCATCGGGGCCATCAACGCGGGAATCGTCGCCTCCGGCCTCACCAACTTCTGGACTCAGCTCATCTATGGTCTTATCATTGTCGCGTCGGTTTCGCTCCAGACGCTGATCGGCCGCAGGCTGAAATAGCGGTTACCGCCAGACACGCGCGCGCCCGGCCACGCAGGCAGGGCACGCGCAGCCCCGCGGCTTGATGTAGGCGTCGAAATACTCCTTGCCGTAATCGTAGGTAAGCTCTTCACCCGGGGCGATTTTCCGCAGGGCGTAGATGCGGATCTTTTTGCCCCGGGTATAGGCGACGCAGTTCGGCGCACAGGAGTGATTGATATAGCGGCTCAGGTTCTCCCGGCCGGTGCCATCGATGGTCCAGCGGGCGTTCACCCGAAAGAGGTATCGCCCCCCCTTGCGGTCGGCCTCGTCGTTGGGAAGCAGCGTGCCGGTATACTCGATGATGAAATCGCCCTTCGCGTAGGCGCTCCCCGCGAAAAGCCCCAGGCCGATCGACGTTTTTCGAACCGTGAGGTCGGTGCGTGCAGTCATGTGGAGGCGTCCTTGTCTCAGAACTCGAGGTTTCGCTGGAGGTACTGGGAATAGTCGCGGCGGGCCGGGATGTACTCTTCATCCATCAAGGGGGAAGAAATGACGAAGTCCGCGGAGGACCTGTTGCAGGCGGCCGGGATATTGTAGAGCACCGAGATGCGCAGGAGCGCCTTGACGTCCACGTCGTGAGGTTGCGGCTGCATGGGATCCCAGAAGAATATGAGGATGTCGATCTTGCCGTCGGCAATCATGGCGCCAAGCTGCTGGTCGCCGCCGAAGGGGCCTGATTTCAGGAGCGTCATGACGGGCATCGGATGATGGCCGTCTTCCGTCTTGCGCACGAGCGCCTCTTCCACGAGCCTTCCCGTGGTGCCCGTGCAGATGAGGTGATGCTTCAAAAGCACGCTCCAGTTCCAGCCCACCCATTCCACCATGTCTTTCTTGCAGTTATCGTGCGCGACAAGCGCGATGTTTTTTTTCACACTCATGACTCCTCCGTGCTCCCTGCCCTCGCCCGCGGTCCTGGTCGGTGATGCAGAGCAGCCAGTTGCCGCAGGGACACGCCCGCAGCGGTCAATCCATATGGAACATTTCCGAAAGCGGCCTCGTCACGGGCGACGCGTCGGCATTCGTGTCCATGATGTCCGCCATGCGCCGCCACCACTTCTGGACGATGGGCTTTGTCGCCAGTGTTTCGGCGGCGTTGTGGTCTTTCAGCTTCTGGAAGGCAAACAGCGTGAGCGTCGATTCGTCGAGGTAGATCGAATAGTCAGTGACGCCCGCCTCTTCCAGCTCGCGCACCAGCTCGGGCCAGATCTCGTCGTGGCGCCTCTTGTACTCGGCCCCTGCCCCCGGCTTGAGCTTCATCAGAAAGGCCGCGCGCGTCATGAAGGTCTCCTTGCGCCGATGCTATCACGCCGGCGCGGCGCACGCCATGGGGGAGAACTGCGTCATTCAGCCATCATGGGAATTGCCGGCCTCAGGCGCGGACGAAAGAGCTCCAGCGTGACGGCGAGATGCCCGTCTTCTTCTTGAAAAGCCGGGAGAAGTAATACGGGTCGTCGAATCCGAGGCGGAAGGCCACATCCTTGATGGCGAGGTCGTCGCGCTCCAGCAGCTCCTTGGCTTTCCTGATCTTGATGCTGATGACGTACTGGTAGGGCGTCATGGCCGTGTACGACTTGAACACCGCGTTCAGGTGCGACGTGCTCACGCCGAGCATGTCCGCGATGCCGTTGAGATTGACGTCACCGTAGATTTTCTCTTCCATGAGAAACTTGGCTTTCTCCACGAGCTGCTCCGAGTGCGTGTACTGCACCGCCTTTCTCTCAGAGGCGAGGATCTCGGCGATGAGCGTGAGCACGAGGGAGCTGGCGCGGATCTGGTAGAGCGGCTGCTGGCTCTGCACGAGCTCGAAGATCTGCGTGTAGATCGAGAGGAGACTGTTCTGCAGCCCGACCTCGTACAGCGGTTTCTTCGGCGAGAGGAAACCCTGCGCGCAGAGGGCATCCGCATAGGGGCCTTTGAACCCGACCCAGTACTCCGCCCATCCGACCTCGTACTCGGGCTTGTAGTAATGAGGCACGCCGGGGAAGACAATCATGATCGACCCGGGGACGATGACATGCGTGCGCGTGCTCGCCTCGAAGATCCCGCGTCCCTTGGTGATATAGACGATCTGGTACTCGTCGAGAGTACGGCCGACGGCGACAGAGGTAAACTTTTTCGGGTGCCCGTCCTTGTTCGGCGGATAGGTGGTGAGGGGACCGATTTCCTGGTGCCCGGCATCCGTGCAGACGATCTGCCATTTCTCATCCTCGTCGCTGGACGTGAGATAGCGGAAGAAATCCTTCCTCGTCTGACCTTCTTTCAGAGGCATTGAGCATTTATACACCGCTTCTGGCCCTCGCGGCAAGTTTTGTCCATCATCGGTCTTTTTTTCCATCTCCGCGGATGAATAGTCCATTCACGGCCGAGACAGTACATTGGATAATGAAGCGGGAAAGAACTCCGTCAGGATGCAGAAGAAAAGCACACTCGGTTTGTTCGGCATCGGACTGGACACGTACTGGCCCCAGTTCAAGGGCCTGAAGGAGCGTCTCCTGGGATACCAGGGCTTCATTGCGGAGAGACTCTCGTCACCCGATGTGGACGTGGTGGACGCCGGGCTCGTGGACAACCCCGATGCCGCCCGCGCCGCCGCGGCGCTCTTCGTGCAGAAAGAGGTCGACGCCGTCTTCCTCTCGCTATCGACCTACGCCCTCTCCCACACCGTCCTTCCCGTCGCCCAGAAAGTGAAGGTGCCCATCGTCGTCCTGAACCTGCAGCCGGTCTCATCCATCGACTATGCGCGCTTCAACGCACTGGGCGACCGCGGGGTCATGACCGGCGAATGGCTCGCGCATTGCCAGGCGTGCTGCGCGCCGGAAATCGCAAATGTCTTCAACAACTGCGGGATCGATTTCAATCTCGTGACCGGCTGGCTGAAAGACGAAGAGGCCTGGCGGCAGATAACCGAATGGGTCGACGCCATTGCCGTGCGTCGGCAGATCCGGGACGCGCGGGTCGGCATCCTTGGGCACTACTACGCCGGCATGCTTGACGTCTATACCGACGTCACGCGGCTGGCGGGCGTCTTCGGCTGCCATTTCGAGCTCCTGGAAATGGACCAGCTTTCGCGCCACCGCGATCGGGTCACTCCCGAGGAGGTCGGGTGCAAGCTCGCGCAGTTCGGAACGGAGTTCCGCGTCTCGCCTGATTGCGGGGAGGCGGAGCTTTCACGCGCGGCGTTCACCTCGTGCGCGCTGGATCGCCTCGTCGACGACAAGAGGCTGGATGCACTGGCGTACTACTATGAAGGGGTGAACGGCAACGAGCACGAGAATATTGTGACCTCGGTCATCCCGGGGAATACTCTTCTCACCGCCCATCACGTGCCCGTCGCGGGCGAGTGCGAGGTGAAGAACGCCGTCGCGATGAAGATCATGGACTGCTTCGGCGCCGGAGGTTCCTTCTCAGAGCCATACGTGATAGACTTCGACCATGATGTCGTTCTGTGGGGTCATGACGGCCCCGCTCACCCGGCGATCGCGGAAGGCGACGTGGGGCTCGTGCCGCTCCCTGTCTACCACGGGAAGCCCGGCAAAGGACTCTCCATCCAGATGAGCGTGAAAAACGGCCCGGTCACATTCCTCTCCGTCGTGCAGGGACGGGGCGGCAGCACATTCCTGCTCACCGCGGAAGGCGAATCGGTCCCCGGACCCACGCTCCAGATCGGCAATACGAACAGCAGGTACCAATTCCCGATCTCCGCGCGGGAGTTCACCGATCGGTGGTCGGCGGCAGGGCCGGCCCATCACTGCGCCATCGGCGTCGGGCACATTGCAGGTCGAATCGAAAAGCTCGCCCGGCTCCTCGGCGTGCCGTGCGTGAAGATCTGTTGAAGGAGTCGACGGACGTGGCCGATCGCATCCTGGAGCTGAACCACATCACAAAGACCTTCCCCGGGGTGACGGCGCTGGACGACGTGCATTTCGACCTGATACAAGGCGAGATCCACGCGCTCATCGGGGAGAACGGCGCAGGCAAGTCCACCCTCATCAAGGTGATCACGGGCGTGTACGAGCCGGATAGCGGGCAGATCCTGCTGGAGGGCAAGCCCGTCC
>PMDT01000326.1 GCA_003154555.1 Spirochaetaceae bacterium | reverse complement strand
GGAACGAGTTCCTCCTTGCCCTGGTATTGCTGAAGGACAGGCTGCTCTACACCCTTCCGGTCGGCATGGCGAACATGGTCGGGCAGTGGGATTCGCCCTGGCAGCTGATCGCGGCCGGCGTCGTCATTGCCTCCCTGCCGATCTTCATCATCTATCTCCTCATCCAGGACCTCTACGTGAGGGGATTGACGGCGGGAGCGTTGAAAGGGTAGGGCCGTGCGTACTAAGCTGGGACGAGCATGAAATTTCAAAAGAAGATCGGCACGCCGTTGTACCTCCAGATCAAGGAGCATCTGCTCGCGAAGATCGACGCGGGCGTCTGGCCGGAGGAGGCCATGATCCCGACCGAATCCGAGCTGTGCGACGAATACGACGTGAGCAAGATCACCGTGCGGGAGGCGATCAAGCTCCTCGTGCGGGACGGGCGCCTCTCGAGGATCCCCGGCAAGGGGACATTCATCACGAAGCAGAAGATCGAGCAGAAACTCGACCGCTTCTTCAGCTTCACCCGTTGGGCCCGTCAGAACAACCTTTCGCCGGCGTCCCGGATCCTGAAGGTGGAGGCGCTGCCCAGTGACCTGCACATCGCCCGCCACCTGGGAATCCCCGAAGGGGAGATCGTCACCCGGGTGGAGCGCCTCAGGCTGGGCAACAACGAGCCGCTGATGCTGGAAGTCATCTGGGTGCCCACGAGCCTCTTTCCCGATCTCCACATCCACGACCTGGCGAACGTGCCTCTGAACGACATCGTGCAGAACGAATATGGGCTCTCCCTCGTCCGGGCGCTGGAGACCATCGAGCCGCGGACGGCGGATGAGAGCGTGTCCAGGCTCCTGGCGATTGAGAAGGAAGTGCTCCTTCTCCACGTGGAGCACACGGCATATATCGCGAATGGCAGGATCGCTTACTTTGCCACATCCTCCTACCGCGGCGACCGTGTGAAGTTTTCCATCGAGCTGAAATCATCCTCGGGGGGGGCGTCATGAAGGCTGCGCGCAAAAAGATCAAGGGTGAGACATCGTGGGTTGTGGAAAGCGACCAGGTCGAGCTTGCCGTGACGATCCGCGGCGGCCATATGGCGCCCGTCACCTTCTATCGCACGGACCCTGATCCCGTGCAGCCCTACTATATCTCCCCCTGGCAGGGCACCGGCGTCCGCACCGGTGTCGCCGTGCTGGACATGCTGCGTGGAGATTTCTTCTGCATGCCCTTTGGCGGCAGCAATGCATATCGCGGCGAGCGCCATCCCGTGCATGGGGAAACCGCCGGTTCGACGTGGAGCCTCGACTCCTTGGACAAGAGCGGCGACGTCACCGAGCTGCGCCTGGGTCTCACGACAAAGGCCCGCCCGGGAAGGATCACGAAGCGCCTCTCCCTGGTGCAGGGAGAGAACGTGGTGTATTGCCGGCATGAGATCGCGGGATCCTCGGGAAAGATGTGCCTCAGCCACCATGCCACGCTTGCCGTGCCGGAGGAGCCTGCGAGCCTCCGGGTGTCCGTCAGCCCGTTCCTTCAGGCGAGCGTCGTTCCGCGCGANNCCGTGGGCGGACTGCTCCACGCACCCTGGACCGGAAGGTTTCATGGATTTGGTCGCCGTGTTCCCCCGGCTTCAAAAGACCCCGGCATGGACCGCGGTTGCCGCCCCGGGGCGCGGCTACCTGTGGTTTGCCCTGCGGGATGCGGCAGTGCTGCCCCAGACCACGATCTGGATGTCGAACAAGGGTCGTCATGCCGCTCCCTGGTCAGGAAGGAACCGGTGCCTGGGCGTCGAGGATGGCTGCGCGTATTACACCTTCGGACTGGCCTCTTCGGCAAAAGCGAATGAGCTCTCCAAGGCCGGCATTGCCACGTGCCTGACGCTGTCCCCGTCCCTCGTGACGGGCATCAACCATATCCAGGGAGTCGTCAAGATCCCGAAGGGATTCGACCGTGTGAAGGCACTCACATTCGCACGGAACGAGGTGCGCTTCTCATCCTGGTCGGGGAAAGTGGTTGCCGCGCCTGTCCGATGGGGCTTTCTCTTGTCAGGAAGTCCCGGCAGGAGTTGAATCGATTATCGCGTTCAGCTTTTCCCGGTAGAGCGTGAAGTTCTTCCAGCATGCATCGTCCGGTACGTGATGATCGATGTGCGGGATGAACCCGCCCTGGGCAAGGAGCCGGCGGGCGATTGAGAGCTCCCGATCGATGTCCGGCGCGCCTCTGGACGATTCGAGGATCCGCTTGTCCACGCCGCCGAGAAGCTGGAGCCGCGGGAATCGCTCACGGATGCGCAGAAGGTCGTTGCCCGCCTTGCGCTCCATCGGGAATATGCCGGTGACGCCGAGATCGACCCAGAGCGGGATGAGCTCCTCGATGTACCCGTCGCAGTCGACGTGGATGTTCTCGACCCCGTGCTGTTTCAGAAAGTCGATGAAGCGCAGGTAATACGGGGAGAGAAACTCCTGGAACGCTTCTTTGCTGATCATGGACCCGGTGGATGAGGCCATGTCTTCCCAGATCATGACGCAGTCGGGCCGCAGCGCCTGGATGATCGG
>PMDT01000139.1 GCA_003154555.1 Spirochaetaceae bacterium | reverse complement strand
GGCCAGTTCGACGACGTGGAGAAGATGACGGATGACATCGACCCGGCCTTCGACACCGCTCGTGCCTATCCCAACCTTGCAAACATCCGCGCGCGGTTCACCGCCCTGGCAAAGGTCATCACCCCCCAGGACCTCGTGATCTTCTCCTTCGCGGGTCATGGCATCGCCACGGAGGAAACGGGAGACGGGTACCTGATCGTCGCCGACACCCGCAAGGACGACAAGTGGAACACGAGCCTGCCGATCAAGGAAGTCCTCGACTGGGTGGCGAAGCTGAAGGTAAAAAAATCCCTCCTGCTTCTCGACGCGTGCCGCGAATCTCTGCCCCGGGGCGCAAGCCGCGGCATCAACGACTCCGCCCTTCGGGCCCAGAAGTTCGAGCAGTCCAGCGTGTCGGCGGTCTTCTATGCCACCAAGACGGGATGGTCGAGCTTCGATGATCCCAATTCGGCTCATGGCATCTTTACAAAGTTTCTCCTGGAAGGAATCAAGGGGAAGGCGGACTTCCAGCAGGGCAACAGCGATGGCATCGTGACCTTCAAGGAGCTGTCGGATTTCGTGGAGCTCCAGGTCACCAGCTACGCCCACGAGCAGAAGCTCGACCAGTCACCCTCCGTGAGCTACAACGGGGAGGCATTCGGAGACCTCGCCATCTCCACCTACAGTGCAAGCATCGACACAGATACCCGCATCGAGGTGCCACCGGCGGGCGCCGCCGCGCCAACGGGCAGCGGATCAGTGGAGGTCTATTCCAACGTGGACGGCAAGGTGGAGCTGGACGGCGCTGCGAATGGCGACATCGCAAAGGGCCAGACACTCTCCATCGACGATGTTCCGGCCGGCACGCATCGGATCGTGATCACACATACCTACGGGGTCTTCGAGAAGGAGCTCACCGTGAAGGACGGCGCGCGCACCCGGGTGGCCAACATGGTGATCAACCGGCCGGAGCGCGACAACCAGCAGGTCGGCGACCTGCCCTTCGTGTTCGTGAAGGGAAGCGGCTCGATCCCGAGCTTCTGGATGGGGATGACGGAAGTGCGCTTCGACCAGTTCGCGAATTTCGTGAAGCAATCCGGCTACAAGGCGCAGGGAAGCTGGGATCGTTATTACCGGACGGCGTACGGCTACTACCCGGTCATCCACGTCACGTGGGACGACTGCATGGCCTACGTGAAATGGTTCTCCAGGAAGTTCAAGGTCAACGTCACTCTGCCCAGCCTGGACCAATGGCGATACGCGGCCGGCGCTCGCTATCAGACCGACTATCCCTGGGGCAACGATTGGGACCCGACCTACTGCCAGTGCGCGGGTTCCACGGCGGACGACATGCTGCCCATCGAGGGTGAGAACGGTCCGGTGCAGGAGCTCGCTTTCTTCAATGACATCACCCTGGATGGAGTGAAGAACATGGCGGGCAACGTGAGCGAATGGTGCGCCGACCAGAAGAAGGCCGCCGACGGCACCACGGACGTTGCCGCCTCAGCGGGCGGGAGCTGGCGCCTGTCCAAGCCGAAGTTCTTCATGGCAGGCTATTCGCAGCTCAAGCCCGTGACGACGGAGGACGAAGATCAGGGGTTCCGTGTGGTGATGCAGGCGGAGTAAGGCCGCGTCCTGCGCGGGCAGCGCCGCGCCCCACGCTACGCCTTCAGATGCCTGTCAATTGACGCGGCGGCCTCGCGGCCGTGGAAAATGGAGCGAACGACGAGAGATGCTCCCGTGTTGGCGTCGCCCGCCGCGTAGACCCCGGGGACGGACGTGGAATAGTCAGGATTGCAGCGGATGTTGCCGCGCGGGTCATAGTCCACACCCAGCTCTTCAATGATCTTTCCATGCTTCACGTGCACGAAACCCATGGCCAGGAGCACGAGGTCCACCTTGCGGGTGAAGGCGGTGCCGGGGACCGTCTCCATTTTCATGCCGCCGCCGGGCTGCTTCTTCCACTCCACCCGCGCGAAGTGACCCGCGATCACCTGTCCGTCCCTGCCCTCGAGGCATTCCGTTGTGATGGACCAGTCGCGCGCGCATCCCTCCTCCTGGGAGCTGGAGGTGCGCAGGATATTCGGCCACGCGGGCCAGCTCGGGTTCCAGGCCTCGTTCCACTGGGGCGGCTTCGGCATGATCTCGTACTGGTGCACTTCCCGCGCGCCCATCCTGTTCGCGGTCCCGACGCAGTCCGATCCGGTGTCACCGCCGCCGATAACGACGACAACCTTGTCGCGCGCGTCGATGATCCCCGATTCCGTAATCTCGCCGGCGCGGAGCTGGTTGGATCGGGTCAGGAAGTCCATGGCGAAATGCACGCCGGAAAGCTCCCGCCCGGGCACCGTCAGGTCGCGCGGCTCACCCGCGCCCATGGTGAGGAGGATCACGTCGAAGCTGCCGCGCAGGTAGCGGGCGGAAATGTCCTCTCCGATGGTCACACCGGTTTCGAAACGCACGCCTTCCGCTTCCATCTGCGCGATGCGCCGATCGAGGACGTTCTTCTCCAGCTTGAAATCGGGGA
>PMDT01000305.1:21595-26598 GCA_003154555.1 Spirochaetaceae bacterium | reverse complement strand
TGCGCCGGGAAGGCGTGACCGAGGCGGCCGGAAGGCTGCAGCACGCCGGGCTGATCGAATACAGCCGCGGCCGCATCACCGTGCTGGATCGGCCCGGACTGGAAGCGCGCGTCTGCGAATGCTACGAGGTTGTCAGGAAGGAATTTGCCCGCCTTCTTCCCGACATAAAGGCAATCTAGGCGTTCGGTTTGGGTGCGCTAGCGCACGGAACTCCCTCCCTCCACGTGCAATCATTCCCTCGTATTTATGTGAAGGTACGTCAGAGAGAAGGTGTCGCGATGAAAGTCAGAAACGTGAACGGAGCTGCCTCATCCAGGATCGGCAGCAGCGGCCTGCTCGCGTACTGGGAGAAAGCGAGCGGACAGAACGCCTCAATGTGCTTCGCGAGTGGCTGCATCAACAGGCCATCGGTCGGCGGGCGCGTTCAGAGAGACAGCCCGGATGATAAAAGCTGGTATGTCATTCCGCTCTGCGCCGCATGCAACGACAAGAAGGGTCAGGAGCTTGAAATCTGGGATGTCGCGAAGCTCGTTCC
This sequence comes from Spirochaetaceae bacterium, assembly GCA_003154555.1. GTDB lineage: Bacteria > Spirochaetota > Spirochaetia > SZUA-6 > Fen-1364 > Fen-1364. Next base: position 26,063 of record PMDT01000305.1, on the reverse strand, counting down.
CGTCCTCCCGGTCGTCGAGGCAGACGACCGGCCGCTTGTCAGACACCCTGGATCCCACGCCTGGTATGCAATGCGGTCTCCGTCCGGCCCCGGCTCATATTCTGAAGCCTTCTGAAAAGACGGCCGCCCGAAAGATCCGTTGAGGTCACGACGAAGGGCCCGCTGGCCTCTTGTCAGACGCTGAAAAGCACAACGCCGCAGAGGATCAACCCCGTGCCCGCCCATGCGAGCGGCGTGATCCTTTCCCGGAAAAATATCATTCCACCCACGACCTGCACGCCGATCGCCGTGAGCCCTTCCGTGAGCGGGTAGGCGACGTGGAGCGAGAAGGTCCGCAACAGAGCAGTGTAGGCCAGCACGCCGACGAAACTGGCGAGATTGCCAATCACCTGCCAGAGGATGAACACCTTCACCCCATCAGCTAAGCCAGGAGCGGAAGGCGCGGCGGATCTCTTGAGCGCGACGTGCGCGCCGGTATTCGCGATCATGTCCGCGAGCAGGAACAGCAGAGTCCTCACGCCGGCTTTTCCTGCCGCGCGGCGCTTGCACCCACAAGGATGATGCCTGCCGCGACGAGTGCCGCGCCGGCAGCCTCCGTGGGCTTGAAGATCTCGTGGAAGAAAAGCAGGGAAGCGGCAAGCTGCACGCCCAGCACCACCATGCCCCGGCTGAGCGGGAATGCGATGTGCAGCGGCAGGGTCTGCAGCAGGCCGGTGTAGGCGAGTATCCCGACAAAGCCCGCGAGGTTTCCCGCGATCTGCATGACCAGGAAGTACCAGACTGTTCCCGCGCCCGCGGAGAGCTTGAGAAAGACGTTCGCGGAGGTGACGAAGACGAAATAGCACAGGAGCAGGACCGCGTTTCGCATCCCAGGCCTTTCCTGCGCGAGTATATCCGAATGCCGCAGATCCGACATGCAACATGGCGCGTCGCGCTACTTGCCATATATCCGGGTTTCCCATATTATTAATTGAACAATCAATTAATTATCGGGGATGGCAGGGATGGCACGAAACAGGGACGAGGAGAAGCCGGCGCAGATCATCGAGGCCGCCTTCTCCGTGTTCGGTGAGACAGGGTTCAAAGCCACGGTGATCAAGGACATCGCCGACAAGGCCGGCATATCATCCGGCACAATCTACACCTACTTCAAGGATAAGAAGGACCTTTTCCGTGCGACGGTCCAGCGCGGGTGGGACGGCTTTCTCCAGCGCATTCGGGAGATCGTCGACTCTGACAGGCCCGTCGAGGAGAGGATAGACAGCTTCCTCGACGTCGGCTTCGACAGCCTGAAGCGCTACCTGCCGCTCCTGCGCGGCATGCTTTTCGAGTCCAGCCAGATGAACATCATGCAGGGCCGGATCGAAGAGTTCTGCGGGCTGGTGGAAAGGCTGGCCGCGGCACGGCAGACGCGCGCCGTTCGGCTTGCCGGCGATCCCGCCCACCGGCGGTCCCTCATCCGGGTCACCGTCGTGGGCGTGCTCTTCTCCGCAGCCCTGGCGGAGACGTCCCACATCGATGCCGAGATCGACGGCTTGAAACATACGATCACCCTGATGCTGGCGGGAGGATGACATGCGCGTAACCGCAGCGGGCGCCACGTTCTGCTTCCTTTTCATTTCCGCCCTTTCCCTGCCTGCCGCCCCCGCGCAGTCGGTAAGCCTTTCGGCGGCATATGACCTTGCGCAAAAAAGCTCTGATGCGGTGCAGCTCAAGGTGCTCGCCCTCCAGAAGACGCGGATCGCCGTCCAGGAGGCATCCAGCAATGTCTGGCCGCACGTGGATCTCCAGGCATCGGGTGCCTATCTCACCAATCCGCCGCAGGGCTACACGGTGGCCGCGGGCTCGCTGGGCTCCTTCTCCCCGGCAATCCCGGCGCACACCCCCCCGTTCGGGAATCCCAATCCGATTCCCCTTGGCCCCGCCATCTCTTTCCCCGCAAATGACCTCATCATCGGCGCGCAGAAGCCCAGCGTCGTCTCCGTGACGGCATCCCTTTCGCAGCCCCTGTTCACGTGGGGGAAGATCAAGAACGCAGTGGATGCAGCCGGACTCGCCGTGGATGCGGCGGGCAACGACCTGCTCGTGCAGCGGCGCGACATGGACCGGCAGGTGCATCGGTCCTACTTCGGCGCGTTGCTCGCGCAGGAATCGGCGAAAGTCCTGCTGCGCCTACGGGACACGACGGCGCAGATCGCCGCCGATCGGCAGACCGCATTCGAGCAGGGCACGGTCACCCGTGAGTCGGTGCTGCAGGCGAAATCCGACCTTGCGACGGTCGGGGCACGGCTGGCCGAGGCCCAGCAGAGCGAGTCGACCGCACGGGAAAACCTGGGGGTCCTCACGGGCCTGGAGCCGTCGACGATCGAGCTGGCGACCGGCTGGAGCACTGCTCTCCCGTCGCTGGACGAGGCCGCCCTGCGCGCCACGGCTCTTGCGGCGTCCACGGACATGGCGGCGGGACGCACCCGGGCAGGGCTCGCGCAGAAGAAGCTCGCCATCGCAAAGGGAGGGGCGATGCTCCTGCCCGATGTCTCCCTCGGACTCAGCTTCAATGTGACGGGTCAGGAAGATTCATGGGACGTCACAAGCTGGAACTGGACCGGGTCAAGCTGGAGCTACGACCTGATCATCAGCGTCGGCCTGAAGATGAGCGTGTTTGACGGCCTCGCCTCGTACGCACGCATCGGCGAGGCACGGAAGGACGCCGAGATGGCGGCCACGGGTCTGGGAGAAACGGAGAAGCTCGTGCGGGTGGGCATGCGGTCCGCGATAGACGCCGCGGTGAAGGCCGATGCCGCGGTGAATGAGAAACAGGCCGCCGTCGATTATGCGGCGGAGCGGCTGAAGAACGCACGCGTTTCCTTTCAGAACGGGGTGGCCAGCCAGGACGACGAGCGCGGTTCGGACATCATGGACGGAACCGCGGAGCTCGACCTCCTCTTTGCCCTTTACACGCGAGAAGAAGCAATGGCGGACATCGAGCAGATGACCGGCGAACGCCTGGGGGTGAATCCGTGACGATCACCGAGCTTGCCGTCCGCCGGCCGACTGCGATCCTCATGGGCATGGCGCTCATCCTGGGCGCGGGCATCGTCGGCTACGTGAATCTCGGCGCGGACCTCTTCCCGGCAGTGAACACGCCCATCATCTCCATCCACTCCACCTACATCGGGGCCGGCGCGGAGGAGATCGACAAGGACCTGATCAAGCCGATCGAGGACGCCGTGTCGGGAGTGAACGGCATCGACGTCATCCGTTCGACGTCGGGGACCGGTTTCGGCTACACGATCCTGCAGTTCACGATGAACACGGACATGAACTCCGCCGTCATCGACGTGCAGAAGGCGCTGGACGGCATCGCCGAAACGCTGCCGCGGGATGCCACCCGGCCGGTCCTGACCAAATTCGACGTGAACAGCCAGCCCATCCTCATCATCACGGTTTCCGGCAACGCCACGGCGGACGAGCTGTACGTGCAGGCAGACAACATCATGCGCGACCTCCAGGGCCTGCCAGGCGTCGGCAACGTGAGCATCGTCGGCGGCGTGAAGAGACAGCTCCTGATCACGGTGGACAAGACCGCCCTGGAGTCATACGGCATCAGCACGACGACGCTCCTCGGCGTGATCCGCGCGGAAAATCTCACGATCCCCGCCGGCGAGCTCAAGCAGACCGCGCGGAATCTCACCGTGCAGCTCCAGGGCGAGTTCTCCGGCATCGATGACGTCCGCAACATGCGCCTGCCCCTCGCGGGCGGCGGAAGCGTGCGCCTGTCGGAAGTCGCGCAGGTCGCGCTGGACTACCCCGACCCGACGAAGACCGTGCGGCTGAACGCGAGCCCCACCATCGGCATCTTCGTGCGCAAGCAGAGCGACGCGAATGTCGTGACGACCGCCGACGCGGTGAAAAAGGAACTGGCGGGCGTGCAGAAAACGCTGCCCGGGGGCATCTCCATCACGGTTGCAAGCGATGCCACGGTGTTCATCAACTCGTCGCTTGCCGAGACGCGTCTCAACCTCGTGGAGAGCGTCATCACGACCTCCCTCGTGCTCTTCCTCTTCCTGCGGCGCTGGCGTTCGTCGCTCATCGTGCTGATCGCCATCCCCCTCTCCCTCGTGGGCACTTTCTTCGCCATGTGGGCTTTCCACTTCACACTGAACGTGGTCTCCCTCATGGCGCTGGGTCTCTGCATCGGCATCCTCGTGGACGATTCCATCGTCGTGCTGGAAAACATCGATCGCCACGTCCACCTCGGGGAGGACATGCGGACCGCGGCGATCCAGGGCAGGCGCGAGATCGCCCTCGCGGCGATCGCCATCACCTTGTGCGACGTCGTGGTATTCGCGCCTATTGCGTTCATGACCGACCTCGTCGGCCAGTTCTTCAAGCAGTTCGGTCTCACGGTCGTCTGCGCGACCCTTCTTTCCCTGCTCGTCTCGTTCACGGTGACGCCGATGATGGCGTC
>PMDT01000305.1:0-21586 GCA_003154555.1 Spirochaetaceae bacterium | reverse complement strand
CTGGTGGCGAGCATCGCCCTCATTCCCTTGAAGGTCGTCCAGACGGAGTTCATGCCCACGGCGGACCAGAGCAAGCTCGTGGTGGACCTCGACCTGGGCGCCGGGGCGGGCTACCCGCAGACAAATGCAAAAGCGGCGATCGTGGAGAAGCACCTCATGGGCATCCCCGAGGTGGAGGATGTGTTTGCCACGATCGGAAGCGACACGGCGGTCTCCACGTCGGAGCTGATCGTGAAGCTGAAGGACAAGTCCCGGCGGCACAAGAGCCAGACGCAGCTTGCCGCGGAGCTCCGCGCCTGGGGCCGCACGCTGCCCGGCGTGGACATCTCCGTGACCGAACCGGGCATCGTGGCGCGCAGCTCCATCGACGGCACAAAGTCGCTCATCCTCAACCTGAGCGGGCCCAACCGCGACGTGCTGCGCGCGCTCGCCCAGAAGGTGGAGGACGCCGTGCGCTCGGTGCCGGGCACCGCCGACGTCGACAACACGATGCGGGCAGGGGAGACACAGATCAGCGTGCTCGTCGACAGGCTGGCCGCCGCGACGGACGGGCTTGCGCCGTACGACATCGCGACGGTGCTGCGCACGGCGCTCGCCGGCACAAACGTCGGCGTCTATCGGCACGGCGGGGATGACTACGACATGATCGTGCGCTACCGCCCGGACCAGCTTGCAACGCCGGAGGACCTGGGCACGATCAGGATCACCAATGCCGCGGGACAGCAAGTCGCCTTGTCGCAGATCGCGAGCTTTACGCGCACCGACAGCTCGCAGGAGATCCTCCGCCGCGACAGGCTGGACGTCGCAACGATCTCGGCCAACACGGCCGGCCGGCCGCTGGGCGCGATCACCGCCGACGTGAAAACAGAGATGAAGGCGATCACGTTCCCGTTCGGCTACACCATCGGCTACAGCGGGGACCAGTCGAACATGACAAGCTCCTTCGGGTCCCTTGGCTGGGCGCTGGTGGCGTCGCTGCTGCTCGTGTTCATGATCCTCGTCGTTCTCTACGAGTCATTCCTCACGCCCCTCATCCGCATGCTTTCCATCCCGTGCGGCGTGATCGGGGCCTTTGCGGCCCTTGCCCTCACGGGCAAGGCCATCAACATCATCTCCTTCATCGGCCTGATCATGCTCGACGGCCTCATCTCGAAGAACGGCACGCTGCTTATCGACTACACCAACACCCTTGTGAAGCGCGGCAAGCCGCTGCGCGAAGCGCTGGTGGAAGCCGGTGTCACGAGACTCCGGCCGATCCTCATGACGTCCGTCACGATGATCGTCGGCATGCTGCCCCTCGCCCTCTCCATCGGCGCATCGAGCGAGATACGGAGCGGCATGGCCGTGGTGCTCATCGGGGGGCTCATCACCTCCACGATCCTCACGCCGATCCTTCTTCCCGTCGTGTACACCATCATGGACGACGCGCGCTCATCGCGCGCGCGCAGGAAGCAAAAGACCGCACTCGAACAGGAAAGGGACGCGCAATGAAACTACGAGATATGCCGCGGCAAGCCCGCCCTTCGGCGGTACGCCGCCGAGTCGAGCGGAAGGCGCGGCCGGTCAGGGTTGTCGCATACGTGCTGCTGGCCACCGCGGGTGTCGTGGCGCTGGGCGGCTGCCGGCCGGCGAAGAGCGCATCGCAGGATGCGCCGAAGACGGTGAGCGTCGCCCGCGCGGCACGCGGGAGCATCGCGATCACGCTGGAATACCCGGCGCGCATCCACGCGCGGCAGGAAATCGTCGTGTCCCCCAAGATCGCGGGCCGCGTGGAGACGGTGAAGGCCGACGTGGGCCAGAGGGTCGAACGCGGGCAGGTCCTCTTCACGCTGGAGACCACGGACTACGCGACGCAGGCGCGCCAGGCCCAGGCGGCGCTGGGCAGCGCGCAGGCCAACCTCACGCGCACGAGCGACTCGTCCCTTTCCTCGCAGGAGATCCAGGCGCAGGCTGCCGTGAAGCAGGCACAGGTGCAGTATGACGATGCCAACGACCAGTACGGCCGCATGCAGAAGCTCTTCGACCAGGGCAGCGCCTCGCGGCAGCAGCTGGACAGCGTGAAGGCAAAGCTCGACAGCGCCGGCATCCAGCTCGATGCGGCGAAGCAGAACCTGAGCCTTCTCCAAGAGAAGTCCGGGCCGCAGTCAACGGGAGTGGCCTCCAACCAGGTGGACCAGGCGCAGGCGACGGCGGACCTGGCCCAGTCGCAGCTCTCCGACGCCATCGTCCGGTCCCCCCTTTCCGGCGTCGTGGCATCGCGCAACATCGATCCCGGGGAGCTCGTCTCCAGCGCGGTGCCGGCTTTCGTCGTCATCGACGTGGGAAGCGTCACGGCGGAGACGAACGTGGAGGAAGGCCTCGTGCGCACGATCCACGCCGGCCAGGAGGTGCCCGTTGCCATCGACGCAGCGGGGATCGCGAAGGTGCTCGGCACGGTACAGACGGTGAGCCCCGCAGCGGACGCGCGCACCCAGGCGTATGCGGTGAAAATCCGCATCGACAATCCCGGTGACGCGGTGCGCCCCGGCATGTTCGCGCGCGTGACTTTTCCTGTCGATTCCCGCAAGAATGTGCTGGTCGTCCCCAATACGGCCGTGATCACGGAGACGGGCATCAGCTACGTCTACGCCGTGGTGCAGGAAGGGGGCAATTCGGTCGTGAAGAAGGTCCCCGTGGAGACCGGCCTCTCAGACGAGACGGTCACGGAGATCACGCATGGAATCGACGAAGGGGCGGTCCTGATCACGGAAGGCCAGAGCTTCCTCAATGACGGGCAGAAGGTGACTCCTGCTCCCTGACCGGCGCTTCTCATTTTGCATACGCAAGGGGGGAGTTTCCGCCTCCTGACGCTGTTCGGGAGGACCACGCCGTCAGTATTCTAGGGACATGAAGCTACTCCTCTCCTACCTCCGCCCTTACCGGGGCATGGTGGCTCTGGCCATTACGCTCGCCGTGGTGAACCAGGTCTTTTCCATGCTCGATCCTCAGATATTCCGCATCATCACGGACCGGTACGCGATGCACATCGATACCATCAGCCGGCCCGATTTCATCCGCGGCGTCGGGCTCATGATCCTTGCGTTCATCGCGGTTGCCATGGTGAGCCGCATCGCGAAGAACTTCCAGGATTACTACATCAATGTCGCCTCGCAGAGCGTCGGCGCGTCGATGTATGCCGACGGCATTGCCCATTCGCTGCGCCTGCCCTTCCGCGCCTTCGAGGACCAGCAGAGCGGCGCGGTCCTCACGCAGCTCCAGAAGGCGCGCACGGACAGCCGCGACATGATTGCCCAGTCGGTCAACACGGTCTTCATCTCCTCCCTCACGCTCCTGCTCGTGCTCGGCTATTCGTTCTTCGTGCACTGGTCCATCGGCGTGATGCTCATCATCATGGCGCCAATCCTGGCGATTCTCCTGTCCGTGCTCAGCCGCCGGATCAAGCTGGTGCAGACGCGCATCTTCGGGGAAACGAACGAGCTGGCCGGCTCCACAACGGAGAGCCTGCGAAATATCGAGCTCATCAAGAGCCTTGGCCTGGAAACGCAGGAGATCGACCGGCTGAACGACACGAATCACCGGATCCTGGGACTTGAGCTCGCCAAGGTGAAAACGGTGCGGATGCTCATGTTCTTCCAGGGCACGGCCATCAATTTCTTCCGCGCGGTCTTCCTGCTGCAGATGCTCATCCTCCTCTATTTCAAGCTCATCAGCCTCGGCGAATTCCTCAGCATGTTTCTCTACTCCTTCTTCCTCTTCTCGCCGCTCGGGGAAATCGGCAACGTCGTTTCCAAGTACGCCGAGACNNGTCTCCTTCGTCGCCCGCGCGGGTGAAAGCATCGCATTCGTCGGACCATCGGGTGCGGGCAAGAGCACGCTCATCAAGCTGCTCCTCGGCCTCTATCGACCCGACTCCGGACGCATCGTCTTCAACGGCGTGGAGTCGCTCGACATCAACTACGACCTGTTGAGGAAACGGGTCGGCTTCGTGCCGCAGTCCATCGAGCTTTTCGCCGGCACCATCCGCGACAACCTGCGCTTCGTCCGACAGGAGGCCACCGACGATGAATGCATGGCCAGCCTCGAGGCGGCGCAGCTCAAGGGCCTCCTGGAAAGATCGCGGCAGGGGTTGGAGACCCGCATCGGGGAGGGCGGCCTGAAGCTCTCCGGCGGTGAGCGTCAGCGCCTTGCCATCGCGCGCGCTCTTCTGCGGCGGCCCGACCTGCTCATCTTCGACGAGGCAACCAGCTCCCTTGATACGGAGACGGAGAAAGAGATCACGCGGACCATCGACGGGATCATCAGGACCCGGCCCAGCTTCGTCACGTTCCTGATTGCCCACCGCCTGTCCACGGTGGCGGGGGCGGACCGCATCGTCGTGCTGAAGAAAGGCCGCGTGGCGGAGCAGGGATCGCACCTGGAGCTCCTGCGCAGGAAGGGCCTCTACTACGCGCTCTGGCAGCAACAGGGCCTGGAGCGGGACGACCAGGCGCGCACGTTCGCCGTACAGGGTGCCTGAGCGACGCCGGGCGATATCCTCCCCGCGACCGGGTGTTGAGAATGTATAATAGAGGAATACATTTCCATATAATGGAAAACGACGGAGGACGCGCGCCATGGGCAAACGAAAGACAATCTATGATTTTCTGCAGATGAAGAAGGAAGGAAAGAAGATCGTCTTCCTTACTTCCTATGATTTCCCCACGGCCCAGTTCGCCGAGACGGCCGGGCTGGACATGCTCCTGGTGGGCGACTCGCTGGGGATGTGCGTGTACGGATACGAGGGCACGGTGCCGGTGGTCATGGACCAGATGATCTACCACGCGCAGGCGGTGCGCAGGGGGGCACCGAACACCTTTGTGATCGGCGACATGCCGTTCATGAGCTACCAGAGCTCCATCGAGAAAGCGGTGGAGAACGCTGGCCGTTTCCTGAAGGAGGCGGGGTGCGACGCGATCAAGCTGGAGGGGGGAAAAAGGATCGCCGGCGTGATCCGCGCACTGGTCGACGCCGGCATCGTGGTCATGGGCCACATCGGGCTCACCCCGCAGAGCTCCGGCCAGCTCGGCGGCCACAAGGCGCAGGGGAGGACCGCGGACCTCGCGAAGCTCGTCGTGGAGGATGCGCTCGCCGTTCAGGCCGCCGGCGCGCATATGATCCTCCTGGAGGCCATTCCTCCCGAAGTCGGGGCGTACATCGCGACGACCCTCACGATACCGACACTCTCCATCGGAGCGGGTCCTGGCTGTGACGGGCAGCTGTTGATCGTGTCTGACCTGATCGGCCAGTTCCAGGCATTCACCCCGAAGTTCGTGAAGAAGTACTGCAACGTGGCGGAGGTTGTCACCAACGCGATGAAGAGCTACTGCGCGGACGTGAGGGGCGGCGCCTTCCCCGAAGAGGAGCATTGCTACCGGATGCTCGAAGGGGAGGAGGACAAGTTCAAGGCACTCATGAAATCCGGTCGCTAGGGAGAAGGGCATGTTCGAGAATGTGATCGCGGCGCGGATGAACAGCCTCTCGGGAGAATCGGCTTTCCAGGTCCTTGCGGCGGCCAACAAGCTCGAGGCGGAAGGAAAAAAGGTCATCCATTTTGAAATAGGTGAGCCGGACTTCCCCACCGCCCCGCATATCGTGGACGCCGCGAAGAAGGCATTGGACCAGGGCCGCACCACCTACTGCAACTCGCAGGGGCTGGTTGCCCTCCGGGAAGCCATCGCCGACTACACGCTCCGGTACAAAGGCATCCCGACGGGCAGGGATGAGGTGGTCGTGGCTCCCGGTGCCAAGCCGATCATCTTCTACACAATCTGCTGCCTCGTGAACCCGGAAGAAGAGGTCGTCTATCCCGATCCCGGCTTTCCCACGTATGAATCCGTCATCCGCTACGCGGGCGGTCTGCCGGTCCCGATCGCGCTGGAAGAAAAGGATGATTTCCGCTTGAGCGTCAGGAAGCTCATCTCGAAGATTTCTCCGCGGACGAAGCTGATCATCCTCAATTCCCCCTCCAACCCCACGGGAGGCGTTCTGACGGACGGGGACCTTGGCGAGATCGCTTCCGCGGTCCGGGGGAAGGACATCTTCATACTCTCCGACGAGATCTACAGCCGTATCTGCTACGAAGGCGTTCCCCGGTCCATCGCGACATTTCCCGGTCTGAAAGACCGGACGATCATCCTGGACGGCTTTTCCAAGACATACTGCATGACGGGCTGGCGCCTGGGCTACGGCATCATGCACGAGGAAATCGCCCGGAAGATGACACAGCTCCTGATCAATTCCAACTCGTGCACCACGCACTTCATCCAGGTCGCGGGCATTGAGGCGCTCCGGGGTCCCCAGGATTCCGTCGCCGCGATGGTGAAGGAGTTCACGCGGCGCCGGGACGTCATCGTGGAGGGGCTGAACTCCCTTCCCGGCATCACGTGTCGGAAGCCTCGCGGGGCCTTCTACGCCTTTCCGAACGTCACCGGAACCGGCCTCCCCAGCGGCGAGCTCGCGCATTTCCTGCTGCAGGAGGCCGGTGTGGCCGCCCTGGATGGCGCCGCCTTCGGCGCCGCGGGCACGGGATATCTCCGCTTCTCATACGCCACCTCGCTGGACAACATCCACGCGGGACTGGACCGGCTGGGCGCAGCGCTCAAGAAGCTCCCACGGCGGTGAGTGACATTCGCGGCGCCGTTTGTCGTATTGACAGGCGGTCGTCGTCGGGTATAGTGGCGTTTCCCTGATTCGCGAAGGTCGTCGAACATGAACGCGGCGGACAGCCTGCTTGAGATCGAAGGGCTCACGAAGGACTTCCGCGGCCTGCGGGCCGTGGACGGTCACAATCTTCGCATGAGCCCGGGGGAGATCCTCGGCGTCATCGGACCCAATGGCGCCGGGAAAACCACGCTTTTCAATCTCATCACGGGTCTGATCAGGCCGACCCGGGGACGGATCCTCTTTCACGGCCAGAGCATCGTCCGCCTTCGACCGGACGCGATCACGCGTCTTGGCATCGCGCGGACCTTCCAGAACATTCGGCTGTTCAACGCGATGACCGTACTGGACAATGTGCGTGTCGGTTGCCAGCTGCACGCTCCCCGCGATCCCGCCAGCGTCCTTGTGAGCTGGCCCGCATTCCTCCGCCGTGAGAGATCACTCACCGATGCATCGATGGAGCTCCTGAAGTTCTTCGGCCTGGAGCGCTCCCACGACAAGCCCGCCGGGAGTCTTCCGTACGGCTCGCAGCGCCGCCTGGAGATCGCCCGTGCGCTTGCGACCGGACCCCGGCTTCTCCTCCTGGACGAGCCGACCGTCGGCATGAATCCGCGGGAAAGCCAGGACCTGCTCGCGCTGATCCGCGAAGTCCGCGAGCGTCATCACCTGTCCATCATGCTGGTTGCCCACGATCTTCGCCTCGTGATGGGCCTTTGCCATCGCATCCAGGTCCTCACCAACGGCAGGATGATCGCAGAGGGAACCCCCGCCGCGATCAGAAATCACCCGCAGGTGATCGAGGCATACCTCGGGAGAGCCCATGGCGATGCTTGAGCTGCGCGATGTGCAGGTCTCCTACGGCAACATTCGCGCCCTGCGCGGGGTGAGCCTGCACGTGGCGGAAGGCGAGATGGTGACCCTCATCGGCTCCAATGGAGCGGGAAAGACGACCTGTCTCCTGGCGATCTCGGGCATCATGCACCCCCGGCAGGGGACGATCACCTACGACGGGGAAGACATCACGCGGCTTTCGCCGCTCGTCATCGTGCGGAAGGGAATCTCGCAATCACCGGAAGGGCGCCACATCTTTGCCCGGCTCTCCGTCGCGGAAAACCTGATGCTTGGGGCGAGCCAGCGCACGGACCGGGCGGGCATCGAGAAGGATCGTGAATGGGTGCACAGCCTCTTTCCCGTTCTGCGGGAACGCCTCCACCAGACCGCGGGGACGCTGAGCGGCGGCGAGCAGCAGATGCTCGCCATGGGACGAGCGTTGATGAGCCGGCCCCGGCTCCTGCTCCTCGACGAGCCTTCCCTCGGGCTGGCACCCCTCATGGTGGAAACAATTTTCGATGTGACCCGAAAGATCCGGGCGGAGGGGGGAACAATNNAACGAAGAGGTCGAGAAAGCGTACCTGGGGGGATAGCGTGCCATGACGATACTCCAGTATCTTGCGCAGCAGACAATCAACGCCCTCAGCCTCGGGAGCATCTACGCCCTGGTGGCCATCGGCCTCGCCATGGTCTTCGGCATCCTGCGCCTCATCAATTTCGCCCATGGCGACCTGATGATGGTCACCTGTTACGCCGCATTCTTCCTGGTGGCCACCGGCATCGGCTTTCTCCCCATCGTGGCGCTCACCGTCGCGGCAGCGGCGCTCATGGGAATCCTCACGGAGCGGGTCGCCTACCGCCCGGTGCGGGGCGCGCCCGACGTCGTGATGCTCCTCACGTCACTCGCCGTGTCCATCTTCATTGAAAACGTGTTCATCATGGTGGTGTCACCCGTGCCCCGGAGCTTCCGGTCGGTGACCCCTGCGGTCCTTGATACCGTGCACCAGTGGGCCGGCATCAGCATTTCCAACATCAACCTGCTCACCATCGCCGTGACCGCCGGTCTTTTCGTCCTGCTCCTGTTATTCGTGACGCGCACCCGCACGGGAGTGTCAATGCGCGCCGTGTCCGAGGACCTCCTCGCGGCGCAGCTGGTCGGCATCAACCTGGATCGCGTCATCCTGGCCGCCTTCGCCGTCGGCTCCGCGCTTGCCGGGGTGGCGGGCATCCTGTGGGCGGCCCGCCTGGGAAAAATCGACCCCCTCATGGGCTTCATCCCCCTGCTGAAGGCGTTTGTGGCCGCGGTCATTGGAGGGTTTGGGAGCCTTGCGGGCGCCGTGCTCGGCGCCTATGTCCTGGGCTTCGCGGAAATCTTCCTCATCGGATTCCTGCCGCCCGCTCTTTCGAGCTACCGGGACGCCTTTGTTTTCATCCTTCTCATCCTCGTTCTGCTCGTGCGGCCGAACGGGATCCTTGGCTCCAATGAGAAGGAGAAGGTGTGATGAGGCGATTCCTCCCCGCCGTGATCCTCCTGGGCGTGCTCCTCGTCTTCGTGCTCATGGTGAATGCCTTTGCCAGCGCGTACATCATGCGCATCGTGGTCCTCCTGGGAATCAGCATCATGCTCGTCGTCAGCCTCAACCTCTCCAATGGGTTCACGGGCGTTTTTTCCCTCGGCCATGTCGGATTCATGGCCATTGGCGCCTACGTTTCCTCCATCCTTACCCTGACCATTGAGACAAAGGCCCAGAACCTGCCCGACCTGCCGGCATGGCTCGCGCACGTGCAGATGGGTTTCTTTCCCGCCNNCTCGGCTTCCTCGTCATCGTGCGCATCGTGCTGGTCAACTGGACCCAGTTCACCCGGGGTGCGCGCACTTTCTCCGGTGTCTCGCCCTTGACAACCATATGGTGGGTCTATGGCTGGCTGGCGGTCACCATTTACCTTGTGTGGCGCATCGTGCGCTCCCCGTACGGCCGCGCGATGCTGGCCGTCCGCGAGAATGTGATCGCGGCACAGGCCACGGGAGTGAATGTCCTGGGCTCCCGACTCATCGCCTTTGTGGCGAGCGCCTTCCTCACCGCGATTGCCGGTGCTCTCTGGGCGCACGAGGTGACCTCGTTCTCCCCGGCTGCGTTCTACTTCACCCAGACCTTCAACATCATTATCATGCTCGTCGTCGGCGGCATGGGAAGCATCACCGGTTCAGTCGTGGGCACGGTCCTTGTCACGCTCCTTTCGGAGCTGCTGCGCAATGCCGAGCTGGGAATCCACATCGGGCCGCTTGCGATCCCCCCGCTCTACGGGCTCAGCCAGATCGTCCTGGCGGTGGTTTTCGTCCTCGTCGTCACCTTCCGGCGCAAGGGGCTCATGGGTGATCGCGAGATCAGGTGGACGTGGCTCACGCGGCCGCCGGCACCCGGCCACGAAGAGGGAGGTGGGACGCACTGAAGACGGCCCGGCCAGCCCCACCGGTCATACGCGCTCGAAAAAACGGAACAGAGGAGGAATGAATATGAGTAAGCGTTTGCTGCTTTCCCTGGTGATCGCCGCCGCTGTCATTGCGGGTTGTACCTCCGCGGCATTCGCCGCGGATGCGATCAAGATCGGCGTGACATACAATCTCACGGGAGACATGGCATCCCTCGACGTACCCGCCGCGAACGGCTCAAAGCTCGCAATCAAGGAGATCAATGCCGCCGGAGGAGTTCTCGGACGCCAGATCCAGTACATCCTCTACGATGGCAAGACGGATTCAGCCACCAATGGCAACATCGCCACGCAGCTGGTGAGCTCCGACAAGGTCGTCGCCATCGTTGGCAACACCGACTCTGACTCGGCGCTGGCCATCGGGCCCATCGCCCAGAAGGCCGGAATCCCCTACCTGACCGCAGGAGCCACATCGCCCCAGCTCCCCAACCAGGTCGGCGACTGCATGTTCCTGGAACCTTTCGGCGACAATGTCCAGGCTGCCGCCGGGGCCGAGTTCGCCTTCACGAAGCTCGGCGCCAGGACCTGCTGGCTGCTCTGGGACAAGGGAGCGGAGTANNACCCAGGGCGACACCGACTTTTCCGCACAGATTACCCGGTTGAAGGCGCTCTCTCCGCAGCCCGCGTTGCTCTACGTGGCGGCACTCCAGGCGTCGGATGCCGGGGCAATCGCGAAACAGATCCGCGACGCGGGGATCAAGTCACCCATGATCGGTGGTGACGGATACGACGGCCCCGAGCTGGTGGGCGTCGGAGGCACCGGGGCGGAGAATGTGTATTTCACGACCCACTCTCTCATGGATGCCTCCCTTGGCACCGCCAAGGTGAAGGCGTTCATCGCCGCCTACAAGAAGGAATACGGCCATGATCCCGAGAGCGCTTTCGCCGCTCTGGGCTACGATGCGATCTACCTGATGGCGGACGCGATCAAGAGGGCGGGAAGCGCGAGCTCCAAGGCCATCCGCGACGCGCTCGCCGTCACCAAGGGCTTCGACGGCGTCACCGGCTCCGTGTCCTACCAGCCGGGGCAGCGCATTCCGCAGAAAACCGTCACGATCGTTGCCATCAAGAACGGCAAGTATACGCTCGGAGCGCAAGTCGTGCCGGCGAAGGTCCCCGCTCCCTAGGCACGATCGATTGATCACCGTTCTCCTCGGGGCGACCGCCCCGAGGAGAAGCTTTACGCCCCCCGGTTGAAAGGAGCCCCGATGGAAACCCTCACTCTCGCCCAGGTGTACGAATATCTCTCGACCCGCACGTTCGTCGATCTCACGCACGCGTTCGCGCCGGGCATTCCCCATTGGCCTGGCTTTCCCAACGAACAGCGCGAGACCCTTTACTGGTACGACGAGGGAGTGGGAACGACAGGGACCGGTATCTATGTTCATCGCTATTCGCACGTCGGCCAGTGGGGAACGCACGCTGACCCGCCGGCTCATTTCATCCGCGGCCTCCGTACGCTGGACCAGATCGACGTCAAGGAGATGATCCTTCCGCTCGTCGTCATCGACATCCACGAGAAGGCCTCCGCGAATCCCGACTATGTCGTTGAAATGGCGGACGTGAAGGCCTGGGAGTCCAGGCACGGGCAAGTTCCGCAAGGCTGCTTCGTGGCGCTGCGCACCGACTGGTCCCGACGGTGGCCTGACGACACGGCCATGCAGAACAAGGACGGAAACGGCGTGGCCCATTTCCCCGGCTGGAGCAAGCCGGTTCTCACCTGCCTGTACGAAGAGAGAAAGATCGTCGCTTCCGGTCATGAAACAACGGACACGAATTGCGGCATGGATTGCAGCAGAGGCGACTACTCCCTTGAGACCTACATCCTGGGCACGAACCACTACCAGATAGAGCTCCTGGCCAATCTGGACAAGGTCCCTGAGGCGGGCGCGCTGGTTGTCGCCAGCTTCCCCAAGCCGAAAAACGGGTCCGGCTTTCCCGCCCGGGTGTTCGCCATCCTTCCCTGAACGGCTGCCAGGGAGCGGAGAGCGCCGGGCCGGCCGGCGGTGCGGCCATGCACTTGCTTGTTCCGCCGCGGCTCCTGCTCTACTATCGCCGCGGAGGACGACATGACCTACGGGTTCTTCGACGACGAGCGGCGGGAATATGTCATCACGCGACCCGATACGCCGCAGCCCTGGATCAACTATCTCGGCGTAAACGAGTACTGCGCCCTCATCTCCAATACCGCCGGCGGCTACAGCTTCCACCGTGACCCGCGGGAGAGGCGCATCCTCCGCTACCGCTACAACAATGTGCCGGCGGACAGGCCGGGACGCTACATCTACCTCCGCGACGAGGCAAGCGGCGACTACTGGTCGGGCTCGTGGCAGCCGGTCCTTAAAGACCTCGGAAAATTCTCCTACGAATGCCGGCACGGCCTGAGCTATACGCAGATCCGGTCCGCCTATGCCGGCATCGCCACGGAGACGACGTACCTGGTGCCGCTGGGAGAAAACCTCGAGATCTGGCGCATGAGAATCACGAACAGATCGAAGAAGACACGCGCCCTGAGCCTTTTCACGTATGTGGAGTTCTGCCTCTGGGACGCGGTGAACGACATGACCGATTTCCAGTACAACCTGAACATCGGTCAGACCCGCTGGGACGCGAATGCCATCTATCACGTGACAAATCATCATGCGCACCAGCCCTGCTTCGCGTGGTTCTGGTCCAGCCGCAAGGTCTCCTCCTACGACGGAGAGCGGCAGGCATTCGTCGGGCCGTACCGCAGTGAATCCAATCCCCTCGCGGTGGAGCGGGGTCGATGCAGTGGGAAGCTCGCGGTCGGCTGGGCGCCATTCGCCGGTCTCCAGGTGCCCCTTTCGCTTGCGCCGGGTGCGCAAGAGGAGGTCGTCTTTGTGCTCGGCTGCGGGGAGACGCTGGGTGAAGAACGGCCGTTCATGA
Organism: Spirochaetaceae bacterium; assembly: GCA_003154555.1. Lineage (GTDB taxonomy): Bacteria > Spirochaetota > Spirochaetia > SZUA-6 > Fen-1364 > Fen-1364. The sequence goes on along the minus strand of PMDT01000305.1, from coordinate 8,659 downwards.
AGAAATACAAACGCCCCGGGGCGGTGGACGCCGAGCTTGCCCGGCTCCGCGCCTACTGGGACGACTGCCTNNTGCCGCACGACGTTCAACTGGTCCCGGTCCGCTTCGTACTATGAATCGGGCATCGGACGGGGCATGGGCTTCCGCGACTCAAACCAGGACGTGCTGGGCTTCGTCCACCAGATCCCCGGGCTTGCGCGGCAGCGCCTGATCGACATCGCCGGCACACAGTTCGCGGAAGGCCGCGCCTTTCACCAGTACTCGCCCCTCACGAAAAGGGGAAACGGCGAGGGCTTCGGCGACGACCACCTGTGGCTCATCATCGCGGTTGCCCAGTACGCGAAAGAAACGGGCGACCTCGGGCTCCTGGACGAGATGGTGCCCTACAATGATGGAAGCACCGGCACGATGTACGAGCACCTGGCCCGGGCCCTGAAATACACGGGTGGAACGCCCGGCTGGCACGATCTGCCGTTGATCGGCAAGGCGGACTGGAACGATTGCCTCAACCTGGAAGGCCCCAACGGAAAGGCCGCATCGGTCATGATCGCCGAAATGTACGTGATGGCGGCGGGCCTGCTCGCGGAGCTGGCCGCGCATCACGGCCGACCCGCGGAGGGCGACAAGTACCGCAGGCTCGGTGACGAGATGGCGCGCCGGATCAACGATACCGCCTGGGACGGGGCGTGGTACCTCCGCGCCTTCGACGATGCAGGCTCCCCGGTCGGGACCGCGGCGACGGACGAGGGAAAGATCTGGCTTGAAACGCAGGCATGGGCCGTGCTCGCCGGCGTTGCAGACAGCCGCCGCGCCGCCGCCTGCATGGGCAGCGTGAAGAAGCACCTCGCGACGAAGTACGGTATCGTTCTTTTTACGCCTGGTTATACGCGCTACCATCCCGAGCTCGGCTACGTGTCGGTCTTTCCCCCGGGGCTCAAGGAGAACGCGGCGATATTCTGCCACACCAATCCCTGGGCGATGATCGCCGAAACGATGCGCGGGGACGGCGCGGCGGCATTCGCTTATTACAAGGCCATCCTTCCTTCCGCGAGCAACGCGCGCGCCGATCTTCGGTACACCGAGCCATACGTATACGCCCAGATGATCGCGGGTCGGGACCACAAGGATTTCGGCCAGGCCAAGAACTCGTGGCTCACGGGCACAGCCTCCTGGAATTTCGTGGCGATTTCTCAGTACATTCTCGGGGTGCGCCCCGAGCTCGACGGCCTGCGCGTCGATCCCTGCATTCCCCCCGCGTGGAAAGGCTTCACCGTGGACCGGGTTTTCCGGGGCGACACGTTCAGCATCGCGGTGCGAAACCCACGGCACGTGAGCAGGGGGGTGACGCGTATGACAGTGGACGGGAAGCCCGTGCAGGGAAATCTCCTGCCGGTCTTCGGCGACGCGGCGAAACATGAGGTGGAGGTAATACTCGGATGAGCAACACATACACGGCGAACAACACGGCATGGCGGGAAAAGCTGATGGCCGGCCCCATATAGCCTCCGAGGCGTTTGTGCGCTATGCTGGTGAAGCATGAGTGTCCTCAACGACCTTTCCTCGCAGAAGGGTGACCGGACAGCGCAATCGAATCTCACTGTCGCTGCCCGGTGCCTGAAAAAGCCGGCCCTCCTGCAGGAAATCGCCGGCGCGCTCACCAACGCGCTCACGGGCAAGGATGTGCCGCTCCTCGGGGACTGCGCCGAGGTTTTCACCGAGGTTGCAAAGGCGAATCCCGGACTCGTCGCCCCCTATGCCGGCACGCTCGTCGCCCTCATCCTGCATCCGAAGACCCGTGTTCGCTGGGAGGCAATGCACGCCCTTGCGCTTACGGCAGCCGCTGCTCCGCGGACCGTGGCGCCGCTTCTTCCGCGCCTGCGCGAGATCATCAAGGCGGATGAGAGCGTGATCGTGCGCGACTACGCAGTGGACGCGGTGGGCAGCTACGCGGGCACCGGCTCGGCGGCGGCCAAGGCGTCATTCCCCATCCTCGTCGAGGCGCTGGCCGCCTGGAAGGGCAAGCAGGCGGGTCATGCGCTGAACGGCCTGCTGGAGGTGGCCCGGGTCACGCCGGGCAGGGCGCAGGAGCTGCACGCCATTGCGGAGCGCTACCTGGAGGGCGGGACGGGCGTCACGCGCAAGGCGGCCTGGGCGCTTTTGAAGGCCACCGGGCAGTCCTGATTCGAAACCCTTCGGAGGAGCCGCATGAGTGACTCATCGAACCTGTGGCGGGAACCGATTCGCCACACCCTCGCAACCCTTGCCTATCGCGGCGGCAAGCCCCTGCGGGACGCGCCCGCATCGTTTGCCCTCTACCGGACGGAACCGACGAGCAGGGCGCCGGTGGAGATCCTCGCGCACATAGGCGACCTCCTGGATTGGGCGCTCAGCATCGCGCGCGGCAATCCGACCTGGCACGACACGCAGCCATTGCCCTGGTCCCAGGAAAGTGATCGTTTTTTCGCCGCCCTGCACGCGCTGGATGCATATCTCGCTTCCGGTGAAGCGGTGCACGCGCCGCTTGAAAAGATATTCCAGGGACCTCTTGCGGACGCGCTGACCCACGTCGGTCAGCTCACAATGCTCCGCCGCATGGCCGGCTGCCCGATGCGGGGGGAGAACTATTTCGTCGCCGACATCGAGATCGGCCGGGTCGGTCCCGCGCAGCCGGCGCCACGGCGCGAGTTCGACTGAGCCGACAATGAAAAAGCTGCTGGAAGAGGCCGCACGCCGGGCCATCGCCTACACGGAATCACTGGGTACGCGCAAGGTCCGGCCCGAGCCGGATGCAGTGGCGGGGCTCGCCGCGCTGGACGAGCCGGTCCCCGCCGGGCCCGCGGAACCGCGGGAGGTGCTGCGCATCCTCGATGAGACATGCTCCGCGGCGGGCATGGCGATGGCCGGTCCGCGCTTCTTCGGCTTCGTGACGGGCGGCTCGCTTCCCGCGGCGCTCGCGGCGAGCTGGCTGGCTGCCGCCTGGGACCAGAACACTGCCTTCTACAGCGTCACCCCGGGAGCAGCACATCTGGAGCAGGTTGCCCTGCGATGGCTGCGAGACCTCCTCTGCCTTCCCGCCGACGCCGCGGGCGCCTTTGTGACGGGCGCCACCATGGCGAACTTCACCGCGCTCGCCGCGGCGCGACACGCGGNNGGACCGACGATCGTCTGCGCGCAGGCGGGCAATGTGAATACGGGCGCCTTCGATCCCATTGCAGACATTTGCGCCCGCGCGCGTGCCGCCGGCGCGTGGGTCCATGTGGACGGCGCATTCGGCCTGTGGGCGGCAGCCTCGCCGGTCTATCGCCCGCTGCTCGACGGCGCCGCCGATGCCAACTCGTGGGCAACTGATGCGCACAAGTGGCTCAACGTGCCTTACGACAGCGGCCTCGCCTTTGTCCGCGACCCGGACGCGCTGCGCGCCGCCATGGCCGTGACCGCAGACTACCTGCCCCCTGCCGGGGCGCAGCGCAACCCGTCGGATTACACGCCGGAGCTTTCGCGTCGCGCGCGCGGCGTCGAGATATGGGCCGCGCTACGGTCGCTGGGACGGCGCGGGATGGCGGCGATGATCGACCGGACCTGTTCCCATGCGAAGCACTTTGCGCGCGGGCTCGCGGCGGCGGGCTTCGATGTGTTGAACGACGTCGTTCTCAACCAGGTGCTCGTGAGTTTCGGGGATGCAGCGACGACCAATCGCGTGATCGCCGACATCCAGGCGGACGGGACGTGCTGGTGCGGCGGCACGATCTGGCAGGGAAAGACCGCGATGCGCATCAGCGTCTCGGGCTGGTCCACCACGGAAGCGGACGTGGAGAAGAGTCTCGCCGCGATGGTCCGCGTCGCGAAGGCGGCAAAGGGAAGGTCGACATGAAAGAGGCAATTGGCAAGCGGCTGAAATGGCTCCGTCCCCTGCTCGTCGTCCTGCTCGTGATGGTCAATATCGGCTGCGACCAGGCGACAAAAACCATCGCGCGCGCGCGTCTGGCAGACAAGGGCACCGTGTCCGTTGTGGATTCCTTCTTCGTGCTGCGTTACGTGGAAAACCCGGGCGCATTCCTGAGCCTCGGCGTGGGGCTTCCCCGACCCCTGCGGTCGCTCGCATTCATCGCCTTTCCGCTGGTGGCCCTTGCGCTCATGACGGCCTACATCCTGCGCGCGAAGAACCGCGAATGGATGACGCTTGTCGCCTTTGCCTTCATCGTCGGTGGCGGGCTGGGAAACCTCATCGACCGGCTCTTCCGTGACGGGCGGGTGAGTGACTTCATGAACTTCGGCATCGGTCAGTTGCGCACGGGGATTTTGAACTTCGCCGATCTGTCTATCGTGCTGGGATGCCTCCTGCTCCTCGTGAGCCCGGGAGTCTTTCGGAAGAAGGCGGCTACGTAGGGCGGGTGCCGAAGACTTCCGTGAAGACTTTCCGTACGGCCGTTCCGTCACGATCGGAAAGTTTCCCGCGCAGTCCCGCGATCAGCGTTGAGTCCAGGGTAAAAATCTTCCATCGGAGCACGCACGACTTCTTGAGTCCCGCCGCGCGCCAATCGGCGAGGGCGACATCATGCGCCCACGCGCCTCGCTCCGCGCTCGTGATCATTGCAAGGATGAGGGCGTTGTTGCTTTGTTGGAATGAACGATTCGAAAGGACGAGGGCCGGCCGACTTTTCTGCCGGGGAGAATCGATAAAGGGAAACGGAACGTCTACTACCGCAAACGGCTCATAGATCGTCATCGATCTCGTCTTCCCATTCGTTGAGCGTCGTCTGGACCCCTTTCGCCCACGCTGCATCGATAGCCGTGGCCTTACGAAGCACGATATCCCCGTTCTTCTCCTCGAAGATCACGGCGTCACCTTTCGAAACGTTCAGGCTTTCACGGACAACCTTCGGGATGGTCAGTTGGCCCTTGCTTGTAAGACGAGCAGTCGAGGGGCTCATTCATTCCTCCTTACCGTAAGGATGGTAAGGAATACCTACGGTGTCAAGCAAAGAAGCGCGTCGCACGTGAGTGCGGCGCGCTCGATCCATTACTTGTTGAAAAGCTTCAGGTACTGACCGTAGCCATCCTTCTGCATGTCAGCGACGGGTATGAAGCGCAGGGACGCTGAATCCATGCAGTAGCGAAGACCCGTGGGCGCGGGCCCGTCATCGAAGAGGTGCCCGAGGTGGGAGCCTGCGTACCTGCTCTTCACCTCGTTGCGCACCATGCCGAAGCTCTTGTCCGTATTCAGCATGATATTGCTGGGCACGAGGGGACGTGTGAAGCTCGGCCAGCCGGTGCCGGAATCAAACTTGTCCGTCGAGCTGAACAGCGGCTCTCCTGAGACGATGTCGACGTAGATTCCGTCCTTCTCATTGTTCCAGTATTCGTTGTCGAACGGGGGCTCAGTGCCTTCCCGCTGGGTGACATCGAACTGCATAGGGCTGAGCATCTTTTTGAGCTGGTCCGTTGCAGGCTTCTTCCAGGAGGCACCCTGCACCGGTGGCGCCGCCGGGTCAGTGTTCGCGGCTTCTCCCCATGTCTTTGCAAAGAACTGGGGCCGGCCGGAGTTCTCATAGTAGTAGGCATAGTTGTCGGGGTTCTTCTTGGGGTAGTCCTGGTGATATGCCTCCGCGGCATAGAAGTCCCCTGCTTTCTGGATGTCGGTGGCAACGGGCCGGGGCAGCTTCCCCGACTTCGCAAGCGCCGCCTTGGACGCTTCCGCCTGCGCCTTCTGCTGGTCGTTCATATAGTAGACGATCGGCTTGTACTGGGGTCCCCGGTCCACGAACTGGCCGTTGGCATCCGTGGGATCGGTGTGGTGCCAGTAGGCGTCAAGCAGCTCGCTGTAGCTCAGGCGCGCCGGGTCCCACGTGACGAGGACCGCCTCCACGTGGCCGTTCTCCGCATAGTTGTCGTAGGTGGGCTTCCTGGTCTTGCCACCCGTGTACCCCGAGACCGCGCTGATGACGCCGTATACCTTCTCAAATGCCGACTGCATGCTCCAGAAGCAGCCGCCGGCAAACAGTGCCGTCTGCGTGGAGCCGGCGGGAACAAGCGGCGCTGCTCCCGCGAATGATGCCGCCGCGCACAACAGAATCAAAACGATGATCTTCCTCATCGCATTACCTCCTGAAAATCATTCCTCATCCGAATGTAAAGGCAAAAAGACGCAGCTTGCCCTTGACCTCGAGGCGCAGGACGTGGCTCCCGGCAGCTCCAAGCCCCACGAGCTGGTACATCCTGCTCTCCTTGGGAACCAGCGTTCCCGCTTTCACGTCCGCGGTATCGGCCTCAAGCTTGTCGTCGACAAAGACCGCGATGCTTCCCCCGGGAGTCTCCGGCTCAATCACGAGGTACACGTTGCGGGAATTGAAGCCGAGCTGCAGCGTGCCGGTTGCATCGGGGCGGACGTACTGCGGTGTGATGGTCCACTTCCCCGTGAGATTCCACTCCCCGTTATTGGGCACGTGCGCCGGCGTGTAGTCCACCACCGCGTCCGCCACGGGATTCACGGCAGAGGCGAAACCCCGGGCGCGGTCGTAGCCGAGATACGTCTCCGGCGTGAGGGTCTCCAGGACCGGCGCAGGCTTCGACACGATGCCGCCGACGTTGGAGCCGGCCTCCTTGAGCAGCGCCTGGATCACCTTCTCCGAAACGTCGTAGTCCCCCTCGCCAAAGTGGAAATAGCGCACCTGCCCCTTCGCGTCGATGAAATAGTGGGCAGGCCAGTACTGGTTGGCAAACGCCATCCACTGCTTGTAGTCGTTGTCCTGTACGACGGGCCAGGTCACGCCCAGGTCGTGGATGGCGCGCCCGACGTTCGCCGTGCTCTTTTCGAATTCGAACTCGGGCGTGTGGACGCCGACGATCACGAGCCCTTTGTCGCGATACGTGTCGTACCATGCCTTCAGGTACGGCAGCGTCCGCACGCAGTTCACGCAGCTGTACGTCCAGAAGTCCACCACCACGACCTTGCCGCGCAGCGACTGCAGGGTGAGGGGCATCGATCCGCCCTGCGCCATCTGGCCTTGCGTCGGGGAAAGCCCCTCGGTATTGAACCAGGTGCCGTTGGTCACAAAGTCCGGCGCCGCGCCGTAGTTGCCCAGCATTCCATTGTCGGGCGCCGTCTCAGGAGCGGAGAATACGCCGGCGGCGGCCTGGCCCGCTGCCGTGCGCGCGGTCGGCTGGCGCGTCTTCAGCGCCGACTGCACCGGCGCCGCCTTCTCGATTGCCGTGAGCCCGGTGCCGTACTGGGGGAAAGCGCGCAGCACCGCTGCCTGGAACTGCCGGTCCCAGCCCAGGCCGATGACCACCGCCATGGCGATCATGAGAACGCCGAAGCCCTTCTGTATCCCGCCGGCGTGCTTCTTCAACCCGGGCACCTTGTCCAGGAGCGCGCGGCCGCCAAGCATCACCCCGAGCATCGGGATCGAGGTGCCAATGGTGTAAGCGAGGGTGATGAACACCGAACCGCCGTCCACGTGCTGGGTGAGGGCAAGACTGATGACCGACGCCATGATCGGCCCGACGCACGGCGTCCAGATCAGGCCGAGGCTCAGGCCGACGACCACGCCCCCGCCAAAACCGGCCCAGCCTGTTTTCGCCGCCGTCGCTCCGCCCGTCCGATTGCCGCGGCTGGCCAGGCGCGACGTGAGCATCTCGAACCGGTCCCGTAGCCAGGGCACGAGCATGACCACGCCGAAGAGAAGGATCAGGACGACCGCGACGATCCGCAGGGCGTCCACGGGAATGCCCAGGGCCTGCACGATCGCCGACAGCGACAGGGTGAACGCCGTGAAGCTCACGACGAATCCCGTCAGCACGCCGAAGGGTCGTGCCCGTCCACCGCCGACGCCGCCCGACAGCACGATCGGCAGCACCGGCAGGATGCAGGGGGAGAGAATCGTGATGACTCCCGAGACAAAGGCAAACGCCAGAATGACCGTCATGGACCGTTCCTTTCATGCATGAGCATCAAGATATCCATGGGGCATCACGGAAGTATCACGGGCCGTATACAAGATAATCACATGGGCGTGGCAATGGCGCGTACCGAAAGACTGAAGGAAAACCGCGCCCCTTTGCCGGGGCTGCTCTCCACCTCCAGCGCGCTCCCGTGGAGGGCGACGATCTGCCGCGCAATGGCCAGCCCGAGGCCCGCTCCGGGGCCGGCGTGCTCCGCGGCGTTCCGAGCGAGATCTGACGACCTGTCCCGGCTCTTGTCGGCCCGGTAGAACCTGTCGAAGATGTGGGGAAGGTCCTCGGGATCGATCCCGGCGCCCGTGTCCGCCACGATGACCCGGACCGAGTCCTCATGGCGCGAAAAGTCCACGTGGACCGACCCGGCCGGGGGAGTAAATCGCAGGGCGTTCTCGATAAGATTGGTGAGGACCCTCTCGATCATCGCGATGTCGCAGGACACCAGCGGCAGCTCCGCCGCGCGGTCCACGACCAGGGACACTCCTGCTTTTTCCGCCTGTGGGGCGAGCTTCAGCGCCACATCCTGCGCAAGCTCGGCGATCTGCAGGGGCTCCGGGCGCAGCTGCACCTGGCGGGCATCCAGCTTGGCAAGCTCGAAGAGCTCCTCGACGAGGCGCTGGAGGTTCGCGGTATTGCGGAGGCTCACTTTCAGGAACGTGCGCCTCTCCTCGGCGGAGAGCTGGGAGTCCTTCAGCACCATGGT
>PMDT01000202.1:14365-15705 GCA_003154555.1 Spirochaetaceae bacterium | reverse complement strand
TCTGCCCGTTTGCGTTCGGTGATATCGATCCCGAACGAGAGAGTTCCCACCACCCGGCCTCCCTCCATGATCTGGCTGTTCTGCCAGGAGACGTACCGCTTCTCCCCTGACTTCGTGATGATCGGGTTCTCATAGGCCCCGACGTCAGCCGCTCTCGCGAGCTTCACGAATTTCGCCCACACCTCCGGGTACTCCACCTTCGGCACGATTGTCTCGAACCAGCTTCGATGGAGAATCTCCTCACGGCTGTACCCGGTGATTTCCTCCGCGGCACGGTTGAAGATCGTCACCTGGCCTTCCAGGTCGAGGCCGAGAACCATGACGTTCGCCGTATTGATCAGGTTCTCCGCGAACTCCTTCGCCCGTCGCACGTCTGCCTCAGCCTGAAGGCGCTCCGTCACGTCGCGGCCGAAGCCCACGAGGCCGACGATCCCGCCTTCCGCGTTGCGCAGCGCGAACTTGGTCGTGTTGAAATACCGCACACCCTTGTCGAAATCGGAGGGTTCGGCCAGCACCTGGACCGTCTCCCCCGCAAGAGCGGTGAGATCGTCTCTTTCCCAGCCCACGATTCCCTTGCCGGGATTGCCCTTTACGAGGTCGACGCTCCAACCGTTCTCAATGTCCGTCTTCCCATACGTGTCTTCCGGTTCCTTCCCGATTGCGTGAGCAAGGGCGGTGTTGCAAAGCACCATCCGCAGGGAAGCGTCCTTCACGAATATCGAGTCTGGAAAAGAATCGATGATATTGTGGAGGATGTTCGCACTTGCCCGCTCCCGCTCTTCTGCCTCCTTGCGCGCCGTGATATCGATGAGGCTTACGAGCATGCGGGGATACGTGGCATCGGCGGACGGGATGTGCGTCTTCACGATCAGGGAAAGCCTTCTGCCCGCCAGGGTCACGGCGGTCGACTCGACCTCGATGTCGCTCACTCCCTCGTCGATGGCGAATAAGGCCTCGCTTATGGACGACCGCGAGACGGCATCGAGCACGAAGTCAAGCGGGCCCAGGAGCTGTTTTTTGTCCATGGCCTCGAACAGGCGCAGGCTTGCCTGGTTGACGTCAGTGACCTCGATGAGTGTGACTGCCTCCTGGACAAACTCCGGGTGAGCGGCAACGTGCGCGCGGAGATTGAATGCCGGGTCTCTCCGCAGCTCACGGAGCCGCGCGCGGAGGCGCGAGATGTCCTCTTCCCAGAGCGACACCGCGGAATGCTCGAAGATGCTGCTGTACTTGTCGTCCCCCGCGGGAAGGGCGGGCCTGAATGCTTTCACATTGCGCTCCTGTTCGAAGGAGTAATCAGCCGGCGGCCCGCACCTCCGCGAGCGGCAGGCGCAGCTTTT
>PMDT01000202.1:0-14322 GCA_003154555.1 Spirochaetaceae bacterium | reverse complement strand
CCCAGGGAGGAGCTGCCGGTGCCGAAGTCGTCGATGAACAGGTCGAATCCCGCATCCACCAGGCGCTGCATCTGCGTCACGGTGCCTTCCGCGTCGATCATGCACTGGCTCTCCGTGATCTCCAGCTTCAGGAAACCGGGCGTGGAGAGACCCGCGCGGCGCAGGGCCGAGGCGAGGATCTCCGCCAGAGCGGGGCTGGCGAAGTCGTCCGCGGAAAGGTTCACCGACACGTAGATGCCGTGCCGTGTCGACCAGTGGGAGAGCTGTTCCGCTGCCGCGTACAGCGCCCATTTGCTGATGGACCGGATGATGCCCGTCTCCTCTGCCAGGGGGATAAAGCTTCCCGGCTGCACGAGCCCTCTCTGCGGATGGTTCCAGCGGATGAGCGCTTCGGCGCCCTTGATCGTGCCGCCGGCATCCACGATGGGCTGGTAGACGAGATGGAACTGCTCCTTTTCGAAGGCATGGAGCATATCGCTCTCCATGACGAGCCTCTCCGACGCCCGGCGGTGCGTCGCGGGATTGTAGAAATAGTACTCGACCCCGGCGTGCCGGGCCTGGCGCATCGCGGCCCCCGCATTGCGAATCACCGTCTCCGCGTCCTCCCCGTCATCGGGATAGAAGGCCACGCCGATGCAGCACCCGATGCGGATGTCCCCGTCCGCATGGTGATAGGGCATCTTCACCTGCTCGGCGATCTTCTCGGAGACCCGCGCCGCGTCGGTTGCGCGCTTGATGTGCGTGAGGAGACAGGTGAGCTCGTTGCCGACGAAGCGGAACAGGAAGTCGCTCGCGCGCAGGCATTTCTGGATGCGCAGGCCCGTGTTCTCCAGCAGCAGGTCCCCGGTGGCGACGCCGAATGTCTCGTTCACCTTGCCAAGATTCTCCACCGAGATGAAGAGCACCGCCCGCAGCTTGTCGGGGGAGCGTTTGGCCTGCTCGATCTCCTTGTCGAGGATGATGTCCAGCGACTTGCGGTTGAAAAGTCCCGTCGTCGGGTCGCGGAACTCGTAGTGGGAGAGCTTCGATTCGATCTGGCTGATGTGCGTGATATCGTGCGAACAGACCGCCGCGTGCGTGATCTCACCCGCCGCGTCCCGGTACGGGGAATACGTCACGTGCATGTGCTTCTCGAAGGCGCCGAACTTGAAGCGCTCGATGTATTGCACCTCGATGCCGCCGAAGCATGTTTCCAGGTGCCCGCGGATGATGCCCTGGAATGTCTCCGTGCCCCAGACGTCGGCGACGCTCCTGCCGACGATCTGGTCGCGCGATTTCTCTATCGCCGCGCAGTAGGCGTCGTTGGCGATCTCGTAGACGAAGTCCCGGTTGATGAGCGTGATGAAGTCGCGGGAGTTATTGACGATGTATTCGTACTTGTCGCTCATGAAACATCAGTCTAGTGAAGGCGGTTTCACGGGTCAATCAGCGGCCGGGGAGTCGAACAGGCCCAGCTGCCCGCCCGCCGCGAAGAGCTCGTCTGTCGAAAGGCCGATGTACGGGGCAAGCGATTCGACGATGGGGCGCACCTGTTTCTGAACATAGTGTTCATAGTCGAGAGGCGCAGTGCGTCTCGATTCGGGTTGCGGCCCCTCCATCGTCCACACGTAGCGGATAAGGCCCGTCCTCTCCTCCGGCGGCAGGAGCGCCGCCGCGCGCGCATGGGGAGGTGATGATTTTGTGTACGCTTCCACCGGTTTGCGCAGCGACTTGCGATACACGAGCATGTCGTCCTTCCGCCCGGCCCGCAGCTCGCGCATGAGGACGCGCACGGCATCTCCGACGCGCGCGGGGCCTGCGTCGCTGAACGCAAGCCGCAGGATGTCGCGCTGCAGCTCCTGTGCGAGCGGGCTCCAGTCGTGACGGACGGCCTCCATGCCGACCACGTCCATCGCCTCCGTGTCGCCCGTCGCCCCCGATCCCGGCGTGATGCGCAGGCCCGCGTATCCTTTTGCCCTGCCGCGCGTCTCCGACTCATCGTCGGTCTCCTCACCGGGCGTTCTCATCGGGGGCAGGAAGAAGCGCCGGTAGATCGCCTCGAACTCGAGCTCGAGGCGTGAGGCGACGCCGAAGGATTCATGGACATATGCGGTGAGGCTTTCGTTCACTTCCCGGGCCAGTAACGCCCCCAGGTCCGCAAGCTGCGCGCTGGGCGGATCCGCCTTTGCGCCGGCCAGCACGAAGAGCGAATCCGTGTCACCGTAGAGCACCTGGTAGCCGCGTGCCGTTACATGGTCGCGTGCCCAGAAGAGGATGTGCTGGCCGAATGTCGTGATCGCCCCGGCGAGCGCGGATGCCGCGAACCGGCAGCCCGGTGTCCCCAGGACGCCGTAGAAGGAGTTCATCACGATTTTGTAGGCATAGACCGCCCTTGTGTCGCCGCGCCGCCGGGCGTCCTCCCGGCTGTCGAAGAAACGGTTAAGGATGCCGGGAAGGATGCCCGGCGTGCGGGCGAACCGGGCGCCGTTGGGCGCGGTGATCGGCGGCGTGGGTGCATCGCCCGCGACCGCTTCGAGCCGTGTCAGGGGATCGATGTTGAAGGTGCGGATGATGGAGGGATAGAGGCTCTTGAAGTCGAAGACGAGCAGATTGGAAAAGAGCCCGGCCCGCGGGGTGATGATTCCACCCCCGGGCGCGCGGTCCAGCACGTCCTGGTCGATGCCGAGTGTGGGAGCGACGATGCCCTTTTCATGCAGGTGCTCCGTGTAGAGAAACTCGAAAGCCGCCACGCTCGTGGAGGTCTGCTCCAGCGTGGTTCCGATGAGAAGGGATTTCTGGAGCGCGATGTCCAGCAACCCCTCCTTGCGCAGGATCTCCAGTGCCAGGCGCGTATCTTCCAGGCAATACGCGCACAGGCTTTCGGGTTCTTCCTGGTACAGCCGCACGACCGCTGCAGTGCGGCTCTCCCCCGGGAGCTCGTCGATCCGCTTCCCCCTGCCCAGCACGCTCTGCGCAACCGTTTCCAGCCTGTAGTCCTCCAGCGCCATGCCCGCCATGCGCACCAGCCACATGCCGTCGAGCACCTGGCGCCCCGGCACGATGGCCTTGCTGCGGCGCCAGCGCGTCACTCCGTCGGTGTCCTCCCGGTCGAGAAAGCTCGCGGCAAGCTCGGACCTGCCGATGTCGAAGGGGACCCCGAGCGCCTGGTAGCGGCGCGCCAGGACCCGGAAATCGAAATCCACGACGTTCCAGCCCGTGATGATATCCGGATCGAGCTCGATGAGCCGGTCGCGCACTGCCGCGAGCATGTCCCGTTCCGTGGGAAAGCAGCGCGCGGATGACGCACCCGTTCCAGTGAAAAAAACCTCGCCGGCACCCGTCTCCGCGCCGGGGCCTTCGAATACCAGTGCCACGGCATAGACCGTCGATGCGCGCGGGTCGGTCTCGATGTCCAGCGACAGGACGCTGAGGCGCGGCTCCAGCGTTTCAGGTGTGAGCAGGGGGTTCTCGTAGACCCGCCCCACGCGGCGTCCCGCGTGCCAGTCGCCTTCGATGCCGACCGCCCCGTGGATGCGTCGATCCATGAGATACTGCGCGGCCGGCTTGATGTCCGCCTCGTAGGTGCGCACGCCTGCCTGGTGGAGGGTGTCCATGAGCCGGCGGCTGCCCGCCGTGGTGGGCGACTCGATCTTCATCACCGGCTCGCCGTCCATGGTTCTGCGGTCCGACGCGGCCGGCTCCCCGACCAGGGATCGTGCCTGTGCCTCGTCTGTTGCCCTTATCCAGAAGCAGGGGGAGCGCCGACGCTCGATCACGGCAAACGTGCCGCCTGATTCGAGGCGTCCCACGAGGTTGATCTCCGTGCGCCCCGCGGACGTACGTTCCGATGCGTGGAGGATGTATCCCTTGTCCACGCATCGACTATAGCATGATCTGCACGGTACTCCGTGCAGATCAAATGCACGGAGTACCGTGCAGATCAAATGCACGGAGTACCGTGCAGAGGCCGGCAGATATGACGGACGCCACACATACGCCGCGCCGTTGTGGTGCTATATTCGTTGTATGAGGAAAGTTCCTGTCGCGGCCCTGCTCCTTGTCTCGTCCCTTGCATTCGCGGAGCCGGCCGGTGACTCGCTCTCGCGATGGATCACCATCGGCGGCATGAGGATTCATTACCTGGAGACCGGGGACGGGTCCGGCAGCGGTCCGACTCTCCTGATGATCCATGGGTGGTGCGGCTGCTCGGAGGATTTCCGTCCGCTCATGCTTGCGCTGCCATCGGACGTGCACGCCATTGCCGTTGATCTGCCCGGGTGCGGCCTGTCCGATAAGCCCGACATCGCCTACGATCTTCCGCTTTTCCTGAATACGCTCGCCGGATTCTGCGACGCGCGCGGGCTTTCCAGTGTCGTGCTTATTGGCCACTCCATGGGAGGCCAGGTCAGTCTCCATTTCACGGCGCAGTGGCCGGAGAAAGTGGAGAAGCTTGTCCTCATCGACCCCTACGGGCTGGAGGGGGAGCAGGCGCCGTGGAGGACCCTCACGAATATGGGCGGCCTGGTGGATCTTGGATTCCTCCTGAATAACCGGCTCTTCATCGAGTGGGGTGTCCGGGCGAATGTCGTCTACAAGGGCACGCAGGCGGTCGTCCAGGCGATCGTCGCCTCCACCGCGCGCGGCATACTCGGATGGGCGGGGGCGCGCAGCACCGCGCGGATCACCCGGGGGGTCATCGGCACCGGTGTCGTAAACGACCTGCTTCCCGGAATCCGGCAGCATGCGCTCGTGGTCTGGGGAGACCATGATCGGATGCTCGCCCCGCATTGGGCGGCAGACTTCGTATCACAGATGGCCGATGCCCGCAGCAGCATGGTAACCGACACCGGCCATATGCCCATGGCGGAAAAACCCGCCGAGGTCGCCGCGCTCCTGGAGGATTTCCTCAAGGATTGAGCAAAGGCTCGTCCACCATCCCGATGTAGTCAAGTATCGCCTCGATATTTCCCGCAGCACTATTCTCCGTATCGATGGAGAGACAGGGAAGATCGACCCGCGCGTATCTCGCTTTCACCTCGTGATACAGCTTTTCGCTCCTGTCCCCCGCCGGATGTCCGCTGCCGTCCATTGCGATGCGGTGGAGCGCCGTGCGCTCGCTGCACGTGCATTCGACGATGCGGCAGGCCGTGCCATGGGCGCGGGCCATGTCTGCCAGCTCCCGCAGTCGGCTCTCAGAAGACAGTGCCATGCCGTCGATGACCACGTGCCTGCCCCGACCCAGGAGGAATCCCGCCATTGCGACGATGAGATCGTCGATCAGCGCCTTTTCCTCCACGCCAAAATCAGGATGGGCGATGAGGCCCGCGCGGATGCTGTCGCGGTCAAGCACGAGCAGGGATTGTCGTGCTGCGACGAGGAGCCGGACGAGATGCGATTTTCCCGTTCCGGGAAGACCCCGGAAAACGATCAGCATGCTCACCCGCTCGTGCCCGGCTTTTCCAGGCTCATGACGAGACCGCCGCCCTTGAAGACGGAAAGGCTTCCTGTCGACTGGGAGACGACCACGGCGATGCTCTGCGTGCCCTGCGTGATCGCGGCGGCGGCCGCGTGGCGCGCGCCGAGGCCCGAGGGCAGATTCGGCGCCGCGCGCTCGGGCCGCAGGAACGTGCCGGCGGACATGATCACGCCGTCCCCGCGGAGGATGAAGGCGCCGTCTATTGTGGAGAACTCCTTCACCGTTTCTTCCAGGCTCGGATCGAGGATATTCTTCTCTTCCACGCTGTAGCCGCGGAAGGGGTTGATCACCATCTGGTGGCAGGAGCGGGCGACCTGCTCGTAGTCTCCGAGCACGAATGTCGTGCCGACGGGTCTTCCCTCCCTCCCCTCGCGCGCGATATCGGTGGCGATCTGCAGCACCTTCTCCAGCACCTGGGGCTCCACGTCGGCGAGCGGCGTGCCCGGGGAGCGCGCGAAGACGGTAGGGAACTCCCTGCCCACGTCGATGACCAGAAGCGTGTCGAGGTAGCCGGAGGAGGGCACGCCCGACACGCTCACCACGGTGTCGCCCCGGGCAAGCAGGCCGCGGGAGACGGCGAAGAGCAGCGCCAGCTCCACCTGGTTGGAGCGATTAAGCGTGGGGAAAGGCACCTGGAGGATCCGCGTCGCTTCCGGTCTTTCGGCGGCAAAATCCGTCTTGGAGGAAGTGACGAGGATGAGCTCGACCGAAGAGGGGATGTCCTCCAGGAATCTGAGGTCCCCCACCGCGTCGGCCTGCAGAAGGACCGCCCGCGCCTTCACTTCCTCCGCAACGGACAAGGCGTGCGCGAAGAGCAGACGGGAGAGCCTCACCTTGGCCGAAGCGGCGGGCGCCTGGCCCTGCTCGCCGTAGCCGCGCGCCACAAGGAGACGCCAGGCCTCCGCCGCGGAGCGCGCGGTCAGCACGAGCTGCATGAGGGCGCGGTCGCGCAGGGTCCGCGCGATCTCGGCAAGCAGCAGCACGTGCTCGTCAGGTTCCCGGTCGGGGCTCACGATCAGGAAGACGAGGTGCACGGGGTCTCCGTCGCCCGAATCCCACGCCACCCCGTTTCGACTCCGGCCGACCGCGACCTGTATCCCCGTCAGGGAAGGAAGGCGCGCGTGCGGGATCGCGATGCCGGGACCGATCCAGGAGCTCACGATCTTCTCCCGCGCGGAGACCGCGTCGTTCACTTCGTCCATGGCAACCTGGCCTTCTTCAAGGGACAGGGCTCCGGCGAGCTCGCGGATGGCCCCTTCCTTGGAGCGGCTGCGGAGCGTGATGATGCGTGCGGGAAGCAGGTAGCGAGCAAGGAGCGCCATGTCAGACGAGCCTCTTCACAAGTATAGCGGCCTGCCGGCGACAATGCCACGGGTTGAATGCCTACGGTTGACATTTCCCGGCGGCGTTCCTACTGTGTCGTGATCCCGCATGCGCACCACGTCCCCCGCCAGAAGCCCGCGCTCCGCCGCGGCTACAATAAAGAAAAATCTCCCGCGCAACGTCACGGGCATACTCCTCTTCGAGTTCACGTGGGGCCTGGGCATCCCCCTGGGCTTGTTTGCCTCCATGGTTCCTGCCTATCTCAGCGCACTGGGCTCGAGCAAATCCTTCATCGGCCTGGCCAACGCCCTCTGGACCCTGCTCGTTCCCCTCCAGCTCCTGGGAAGCCGCCTGTCATCGGGCAGAAGGCGCGTGCGCACGTGGTCCGCCCTGTACGTCGGGGCGACGGGCATCCGTCTGATCTACGACGTTTTCGCGGTCTTTGTCCCCGGCATCTGGACGCCGGGGAGCTCCGCCGGGCTCTTTGTCGTGGCCTGCGTGGGCTACATCGGGCTCTACGTCACGGGGCAGTCGATCTACATGGGCATCGTCACCGACAATATCCCCGAGAGGCGACGGGGCTGGCTTTTCGGCATGCGCATGCTCTGCATGGGTGTCGGCGGAATCGGCATGGGCTTTGCCGCCTCCTGGATCCTCCACCACTGGGAGAGCCCGTTCAATTATCGGGTGAGCTTCCTGGCCGGTGACACGATCTGGACCCTGTCCACCATCATCACCCTCTTCCTCCTGCGCGACAGGCCTCACGAATCGGCCCTTCCCGCTGCCAGCGGCTACCTGCGGGCCCTCTATGAGAAGCTCCGTGTCCTGCTGGCCAATCCCAACTACCGCATCTTCATCTTCTTCCATGGTCTGAACATCGTGGCGCTCGCCATGAGCGGCTTTATCGTGCCCTACGCGCGGGAAAAGCTCGGCGTCTCGGATCAGCTTATTGCCTGGCTCAGCGTGCTCTTTCTCGCATCCGGCGCCGTTTTCGGCATCGTGCTCGGGAGGCTCGCCGACAGGGTCGGCTATCGCAGCGTGGGCGCCGTGCAGTCGGTGCTCCTGCTCTTTCATTTTGCCGTTGCACTCGGTGCCCGCAGCTTCCTCGCGGTGAGCGTCGCCTACACCCTCTACTCCATCGTGAACATCTCCAGCGCGTTCGTGCTGGTGAACATGAGCGTGGAGCTCTGTCCCTCCATCAGCGCCATCGACCTCACCGCGCTGGGCGGCCTGCTTTTGCTCCCCGTGGTGGGAGCAGCGTCACCGATCGCCGGACGCATCATCGATGCAACAGGAAGCTACGCCGCGGTCTTCTATATGGGCGCCGCCATCGCGGCCGTGGCCCTCCTGGGATTCGTGCTCCTGGTGCGGGAGCCGCGGACGGGCCGTCTCCTGGAGACCCGGCAGATCGAGATGCGCTGAGGTGCGCGGGCGGCAATTGGCGCCCCGGGCTCGCTCCCGTGCNNTCGCCCTCGGCATCCTGCCTACGGTTTCCTCCTTGGCTCGCATCCCGCAGGAGTTATATTATTGAGACAGGAGCACCACCCACGCATGGCGAATGAACCCGCCCGGATCTTCCAGGAAGACACCGGCGTCCAGCAGAAACCCCGTCTCCAGGAGCCAAAGCTCTTCCGGGTCATCCTGCACAACGACCACTACACGACGATGGACTTCGTCGTGAAGGTCATCGTCACGGTGTTCCACAAGCCGGCGGCCGAGGCGACGAAGATCATGCTCGACGTGCACAAGAAGGGCGCTGGTGTCGTGGGCGTGTACACATACGACATCGCCACGACAAAGGTGTCGCAGGTGCACGAGATGGCGCGCCAGAGCGAGTTTCCCCTGCGGGCGAGCTGCGAAGAGGCATAGATGGATATATCTCCGGACCTGAACAAGATCATCGTCGCCGCGTATCACGAGGCTGAATCGCGCGGTCACGAATACCTCACACCCGAGCACGTGCTCTTTGCGTCCCTTTTTTTCGACCGGGGCAAGGAGATCATCCTCTCGTGCGGCGGAAATATCGAGAATCTCGCGCGCGACCTGGAGGAGTTCTTCACAAAGCGCCTCCCCATCGCCCGCAACACGAAGCCCGTCCAGTCCACGGGATTCCAGACCGTCATGGAGAGCGCCATCCTGCATACCGCCTCCGCGGAAAAGGATTCCGTGGAGATCGACGACATCCTTGCCTCCATGATGGAAGAGAAGGAGTCCTTCGCCGCGCATTTCCTCGCGCGGCAGGGCATCGACAGGCTGGCGCTCCTCTCTTTCATCTCCCACGGCGTCACCGTTTATCCCGACACCGACGAGGATGAGGATGTGGACGACGATGAGACGGAGGAGCCCGAGCGGGCGGGCACGGCGCCCGACGAGCCGCGGGAAAAGGGGCGGGCAAGCCGGCCCCTCGCCGCGTATACCGTGGATCTCACGGAGAAGGCGCGCGCAGGCGGCATCGATCCGCTGATCGGCCGGGACGACATCCTCCAGCGCACCATCCAGGTGCTCTGTCGACGACTGAAGAACAACCCCATCCACGTCGGCGAGCCGGGGGTCGGCAAGACCGCCATCACGGAAGGTCTTGCCCAGATGATCGTGGACGAAAAAGTGCCCAAGGCGCTCCGCGGCTACCGCATCTACGCGCTGGACATGGGCGCGCTCCTGGCCGGCACGAAGTTCCGGGGCGATTTTGAGGAGCGCCTGAAGAAGGTCATCAAGGAGCTGGAGANNTCCAATATCCTGAAGCCCGTGCTCAGCTCGGGCAGGGTGCGCTGCATCGGATCGACAACGTATGAAGACTACCGCAAGTTCTTCGATAAGGACCGGGCGCTGTCGCGCAGGTTCCAGAAGATCGAGGTTCCCGAGCCCACGGTGGAAGAGGCGCACAAGATCCTCCTGGGGCTGCGGGAGAAGTATGAAAGCTACCACGAGGTGCGCTTCACTGATGAGGCGCTGAAGGCGGCCGCGGATCTTTCGGCCAAGTACATCAACGATCGTCATCTCCCCGACAAGGCAATCGACGTGCTGGACGAGGCGGGCGCGTGGGTCCGCGTCTACGGGCCTGAAACGGATCCCGCGGCAGGGCCGCGCCCCGTGGACGTGAAGATCATCGAGCAGGTGGTGGCCCGGATCGCGAAGATCCCCGAGGCGAGCGTTTCCGCCGGGGAGCGGGAGAGGCTGCGCGACCTGGAGTCAGGTCTGAAGCACCGCGTCTTCGGGCAGGACCATGCCATAGACCTTGTCGTGCGCGCCATCCGCAAGTCACGCGCCGGTTTCGGAGAGCGCGACAAGCCCGTGGCGTCGCTTCTCTTTGCCGGGCCCACCGGCGTGGGCAAGACCGANNCCCGGCTACGTCGGGTACGACGACGGCGGCCTTCTCACGGATGCGGTGCGGAAGACCCCCCATGCCGTGCTCCTCCTTGATGAGATCGAAAAGGCGCACCCGGACATCTACAACATGCTCCTGCAGATCATGGATTACGCCACCCTCACGGATAACAACGGAAAGAAGGCGGATTTCCGCAACGTTGTTCTCATCATGACATCCAATGCCGGCGCCCGCGAGATGGGCAAGCCGCTGGTGGGATTCGGCGACAGGGCTGTGCAGGATGACGCCGTCTTCGATGCGGTGGAAAGGGCCTTCTCACCCGAGTTCCGCAATCGTCTCGATGCCGTGGTGAAGTTCAACGGTCTCGATCATGCCGTCGTGCTCCAGGTGGTGGGCAAGGTCGTGGCGGAGTTCCAGGCGGAGCTTGCCGTCAAGAATGTCACGCTGGACGTGACACCCGCCTGCGCGGAATGGCTGGCCCGGAAAGGCTATTCGCAGGAGTTCGGCGCGCGGGAGATCGCACGCCTCGTGTCCACGAAGCTCAAGGACTTCTTCGTGGACGAGATCCTGTTCGGGCGGCTGGCCAATGGCGGCCGGGCGCAGGCGGACGTGAAGGACGACGATGTCGTCCTCACCGTGCTGCCGTGAATGTCGCTTTCTGCGCCACGGCGTCGCGCAGACGCCTGAGGTAGTCCACCCGCGGGATTTCCACGGCACCCATCGATTCCAGGTGCGGCGTGAGGAACTGCACGTCGAACAGAATGAAGCCGCCGGCACGCAGCTTTTGCTCCATGGAGATGAGCGCGACCTTCGACGCATTCTTTTCACCTGAAAACATCGACTCTCCCGCGAAAAAGCCGCCGACCGCAACGCCATAGAGGCCGCCCACGAGGCGCCCGGCCTGCCAGACCTCCACGCAGTGGGCGTATCCCATCTCGAACAGGCGCGTGTAGGCGGTGATGAATTGCGGGGTGATCCAGACCCCGTCCCTGCCGGGACGCGGGCCGGCACACTCCTCCATCACCCGGCGAAAGGCGCTGTCCGCGGTGACAGTGAAGCCTCCGTTCCGCAGCGCCTTGCGCATGCTGTGGGAGGTGTGCACGCCGCCGATGGGCATGATGGCGCGCGGGTCGGGTGACCACCACGTGATCGGCCGGATCGTCCAGGGAAAGATGCCGTTGCTGTACGCGTGCACGAGTGTGCCCGGAGAGAGGTCTCCGCCGACCGCGAGGAAGCCGTCTGAGTCCGCTGTATCGGGATGGGGGAATCGGAATCGTGTCGTGAGGGGAGGCTCTTTAGAGCCCCTATGAGGCTCGTTAGAGCCCCCTTGAGGCTCGCTAGAGCCCCCTTGAGGCTCGCTAGAGCCCCCTTGAGGCTCGCTAGAGCCCGGCTTTTCTGAGGGCATCCTCTGCGCTCATTCCGTCGTGGATCACGGCCTTGAATGCCTTCACGTTCGCCGTCACATTCGCGAAGCCCCAGATATTGCGGCCAATGGTCGCCCCGGACGCCCCGCTCTTGACCACATCACCCATCATGGCGAGCGAGCTGGCGAGGTCAGCGGCCTGGGGTCCGCCAGCCGCGACGACCCGCACGGGGCTCGCTGAGACGATCTGCCGATAGGAGGCGATGTCGCCGCAGTACGGTACCTTGATCACGTCGACGCCCAGCTCGATCGCGCATCGCGTGGCCCACGCGATGTCCTCCGGCGCATAGGAGATCCTCACGCTCCCGTCCGCGAATATGCGTGGGTAGGTGTGGCAGATGACGGGCATGTCGAAGCGCTCCGCCTCGCGGACCGCCACTGCCACAGATCTCATGTAGGCGGCTTCCGTTGCCCCGCGCACGAAGCAGACAATGGCATACGCGTCCGCGCCCAGGCGGACCGCGTCTTCCGGGGTGGCCGCCAGCTCCATTGCCGAATCGTCGGGGCGCACAAGGCTCGCCTGCAGGATCATCGGCACTGCCCCGGCATAGTCGGGCCAGAGATTGCGCGCGATCCCGATCTGCATCGTGATGGCATCCGGCCTGCCCTTGACGACGAGCTTCAGCGCCGTCGGCATGTCACGGAGTCCTTCGGGAAGGCCCTCCTGGTAGATCATGAAATGATCCACGGCCACCGAGCAGAGCCGGCCTGACGCGTGGCCGAATATCCTGTTGAGCCTGACGAGCTTTCCCGTGTTCATACGCCGGGGGATGATAGTGGGAAGGCCGTGGAGGAACAAGAGCCGCACATTCGCTCGGGGCCACGCACTTGCCTCAACACCGATGCCTCGATAGGGTGTCGGCCATGCGGCGCACCGGTGCGGTGATCCTGAATGATTCGCTGCTTCTGCTCACGGCCCTGATCTGGGGCCTGGCATTTGTCGCCCAGCGCGTCGGCATGGAGCACGTCGGGCCCTTCACGTACAACGCCGTGCGTTTCGGCATCGGTTCGCTGTCGCTCGTTCCCGTGATCCTCATCCGCGATTCGCTCGCGCGGCGCCGGGCATCCGCGCAGGGGGCACAGGGTGTACAGGCGACCCGGGCGGCGCCGGCGCCGCAGCAAGGCGCCCCGCCGCAGCACGGGACCATTCGCAGGGTCAACCCGCTCCATGCAGGCTTGATCGCCGGCGGCGTGCTCTTTTTCGGCGCATCCCTTCAGCAGATCGGCATTGTGTCAACGACGGCAGGCAAGGCGGGATTCATCACGGGTCTCTATGTCGTACTCGTGCCGCTTGTCGGGCTTTTCTTTCGACAGCGCGCCGGCGGAAGCGCGTGGATCGGGGCCGTGCTCTCCGTCATTGGTCTCTTTCTTCTCAGCATGACGGATTCCCTTTCCATCGAGCGCGGCGATCTTTTCGTCCTTATCGGGGCGCTCTTCTGGACCGCGCACGTGCAGGTTGTCGGAATGCTCTCCCCCCGCACCGACCCCGTGAAGCTCGCCTGCGTCCAGTTCGCCGTCTGCTCTGTGGCGAGCGCCGTCGGCGCACTCCTTACCGAGCGCCCGGACCTGCCGTCGATCCTCGCCGGCGCCGTGCCCATCCTGTACGGTGGCCTGTTCTCGGTCGGCATCGCCTTCACCCTGCAGGTGGTGGCCCAGGGAAAGGCGCCCCCTGCCCACGCGGCGATCCTCCTCAGCCTGGAAAGCGTCTTCGCGGCGATCGGCGGCGGCATCATTCTTGGTGAGAGACTCGGGGCGCGCGGCGTTGTGGGCTGCG
Organism: Spirochaetaceae bacterium; assembly: GCA_003154555.1. GTDB lineage: Bacteria > Spirochaetota > Spirochaetia > SZUA-6 > Fen-1364 > Fen-1364. Next base: position 1,022 of record PMDT01000202.1, on the reverse strand, counting down.
CGGTGATGCTCCTCGGCATGCTCGTTTCACAGGCGCCGCTTGTCTTCGAATCGCTTGCCCCGGGGAAACAGGGCGGATAGACTTGGCGGCCATGGAAAATCCGCAATCTGCATCGACGCGGATCCTCCAGCTCCTGGGCGGCATCGCGGGCGTGCATGCCGTGCGGCGGCTTTCCGCGGAGCAGCTCCGCAGCGCCTGCGAGCTGGAGGCCGGCTTCGAGTCGTCGTCCGTCATTCCCATCCACAACATCGGTGTGCAGCTCCTGTCCCAGCGCGACGCCTGCTTCGTTCTCCTGAAGGACGGCAGATTCAGGCCGCCGAAAGTCCCGACGGTCTATCTCGTGGAAGAGGGTGCCCCCGCGGGATCGCCCCATGCGATCTGCGTCGATGAAGTGTGGTACACGATCGTGGGGGAAGAGATCATTGATGAAGGTGCGCCACGGGCGGAGACCGTGATTCCCCTCGGCAGCTCGTTCGCGATCTACCCCGGGAGACGCGGCAATGCCGCCCTCCCATGCACGTTCATCCTTCCTCCCATTGCGTTCCCCGAGCTTGAAGGACAGGTCGAGGGTCTGGGGATTTCGCGCATCATCAGCATCAGTCCTTCACTCGCGGCCGACGGGTATCTGCGCACCGCTTTCGATTTCCCGCCGACCAACAGGCTGGCGACGCTCCTCATCGGTTGTGACCTGCCGGAGTCCGCGGAGGAGTGACGCGCCTGCTCGGCTTGATGAGAAGCCACCGGCGGGGTACTTTCTACAGCGTCATGAAAAAAAACGTCGCCCCTCGATCGAGCAAGGCCGCGCTCCTGCGCACGGCGTCGCTCTTCTCTTCCCTCGATGAGGGCGAGCTCGCGCTTCTTGCCCGGTACAGCGGCTACCGGTCGTACGACGCGGGGCAGGTGATCTTCGCGCAGGGCTCGCACCGGGAAGAGCTCTTTCTCATCAAGGACGGCACGGTCGCCATCCGTCGTCGCGCGGAGGACGACAGCGAGCGGGACATCGCGCAGTTCGTCGGCGGGGA
>PMDT01000373.1 GCA_003154555.1 Spirochaetaceae bacterium | reverse complement strand
CTCTCCTGCTCGGTGAACCAGACCATCGTCATCAAAGGCGACGGCTCGGGAACGCTTGCAATGCATGCGGAGGTCTCCAAGCTCCTGCATGACTACATCGCGAGCCTCGCCGAGGTTTCCGGTACGTCGACGGTCATGAAGGGGGGCAAGCTCTTCGATGTCGCGTCAATCCGCAAGGATTTCGAATCCCGTCCGGGCATCACGGTGAACAAGGTCGCCACCCCCACCGTGGACTCGCTCGACCTTGAAATCGCCTTCACTTCCCTGCAGAGTGTTTTTGCCCAGAATGATACGTTGAAGACCGCCGGGGCGATCGTCTACACGGAATCCCCGGGGAAGAAGACGGTCAAGCTCCACCTCGACCGGTCGAACTACACGCAGCTCTCCTCCCTTTTTCCCCTCCTGAAAGATCCGTCATTCGCGGGGCTCGGACCGCAGGTGAACGACACGATCAGCGAGAATGACTATTCGGAGATGATCAGATTCACAATGGGAGACGACGGCCCGGCGCTTCTGAAGAAATCCTTCATCACCCTGACGATCAATCCCGACGGAGACATCATTTCACAGACTGGTGGCACGCTGAGCGGCGGCGCGGTGACATTCCGCATCCCGCTCGTGAGCCTGCTCGTGCTGGACAAGCCCCTGGACTACTCCGTCACGTTCAAGTAGAGGGTCACCGGCGCAGGGCCTGGCGCGCTGCCGCGGCCGTACCGACCAGGGCCGCTTAGGCCAGATGCTGCGCCTTTTCAACACGGAGGTGGGAGATGTTCATTGGAAAGCTTTCCGAACCGATGCTCGCGGCATTGCTCGACACCGTGCCAGTTGAGTTTTCGATCACGGATGCCGACGACAAGGTCGTTGCGTGGAACAGGCACGAGACACGACTTTTCCGCCGGTCCACGGCGGTCATAGGCAAGGACGTGCGCAACTGCCACCCCAAGAAGAGTGTGGCGACGGTGGAGCGCATACTCTCAGAAATGAAGGCCGGGACCCGGGACAGCTCCGAGTTCTGGCTGGACCTCGATGTCGACGGGAAGAGCGAGAAGGTGCTCATCCAGTACTTTGCCCTTCGCGATGAGACGGGTAAGTTCACCGGCTGTCTTGAATGCTCCCAGAAAATCGGACACATCCAGTCGCTTGCCGGTCAGAAGCGCCTTCTCGACTGAAGATTGGTGCCGTTGTGGCAAAAGCGTGACCCGGCGGCGCCCACCAGCGCGTGACGGACGATCGGCTTTTCAGGCGCGCTTCGATGCCCGCCGTGCATCGATATCTGGCAGGAGCCCCGCGATCAGCCCGAGCAGAGGCAGGAATGCCGTCAGCCGGTAGACATCCGTAATGCTTGTCAGGTCTGCAAGCCTTCCCAGCGCTGCAGAACCCAACGCGCCCATCCCGAAAGCGAATCCGAAAAACAACCCCGCAATCATTCCTACCTTGCCGGGGATGAGCTCCTGCGCATACACAAGGATCGCGGAAAAAGCGGAGGCGAGAATCACGCCGACAAGCACTGACAGCACGGTTGTTCCGGCCAGGCCGGCGTGCGGAAGGAGAAGGGCAAAGGGCGCCGCACCCAGGATCGAAATCCATATGACGTACTTGCGCCCGATGCGATCCCCCACCGGGCCCCCGATCAGGGTCCCCGCGGCGACCGCGAACTGAAAAAGAAACAGATGAAGCTGTGCGTTCCGTATCGACACGCCAAACTTCCGGATGAGGTAGAACGTGAAGTAGCTGTTGATGCTCGCCAGGTAGAAATACTTGGAAAAGATCAGGACGAGCAGGATGCCCACGGTGAGGATCACCGTGGAGCGCGGCATTCTGGAGGGACCCACCTTGATTGCCGCAGCCGCAGAATCATGTATGCGATGCGTATTGGCGGCATACCATCTCCCCACCTGCGACAGGAGAACGATCCCTGCCGCCGCAAGCGGGATGAACCAGAGAAGGCGCGATCTGCCTCTTTCCGCAATGATGAGCGCGGCAAGGAGCGGCCCGAGCGATGAACCGGCGTTGCCCCCGACCTGGAAAAATGACTGGGCGAATCCGCGACGATCGCCGGCGGCCATGTGGGCAACCCGGGATGATTCAGGATGGAAGACGGAGGAGCCGACGCCGATGAGCGACACGGAAAAAAGCAGCATCCCGAAGCTCTGGGAAAATGACAGCAGGGCCAGTCCCATCAGGGTAAACCCCATCCCGACTGCCAGGGAGAAAGGCAGGTGGTGGCGATCTGTGAACGCCCCGACGACGGGTTGGAGCAGAGATGCAGTAATCTGATTCACAAAAGTAACGAGCCCTATCTGGGCAAAATTCAATTGAAAGGATTCCTTGATGATGGGATAGCTCGCGGGGATCAAGGACTGCAGGGAGTCGTTGATCAGGTGCGAGATGCTGATGGCGATGAGGATGGGAAACACGGTGACCTGAGAAGAGGCCTTTTCGGGGACGCGTGCGGTATTTTCGTCTGAGTCTGTCTTCATGTGCGCCTTGCTTGTGATACGGATTGTTGTGTGGCAGCGAGCCGTTTGAGTCTATGGATCGAGACGATTTCTATCAAGGGGAGGCGGGTCCCCCCGCGGGCTCAGGTGATCTTCAGGACGAATGCAGGGCCGGCAGGCCGCGGATGCCGTTGCGCCATGCAGGCTGACCGGGTCAATGATGAGCCGACGCCCCCTGCGGATGTGACATCCCTAGCGCCTCTGGATTCACCACATTGATCGGCGCGCCATTCGAGAAGGCGACGATCTGGTCGAAGATGTCGGCAAACTGGATTTCATATTCATCCCGCGTGACGTAGCCGATATGCGGCGTGCAGACGGCGTTTTCCAGCCTCAGCAGCGGGTGGTTGCCGTCCACCAGCGGCTCGGACTCGTACACGTCAACTGCCGCCATTCCCGGACGGCCGGCGCGCAGCGCGGCTGAGAGCGTGTCAGGCTCGATCAACCCGGCACGACTTGTGTTGACGAGCAGCGCCGTCGGTTTCATGCGCGCCAGGTCGCCCGCGGTGACGATGCCGCGCGTTTCAGGGACCAATCTCATAGCATTTCAGGGTTCGCAGCGTATCGTGATAATCATCGAGTATTGAAATTTTCATGGGCACCCGCCCTCCTTGCCTCTCAATATCGCCATACCTCGGGAGGGAGGCGAACGGGTGACAGGCCGAGGAACCCCGCCGGTTGACTGATTTTCCGCTGTATGTGTGGTAGCACGCATACTTGCGGCGGGCGATCATGTAAATTGACTGTTATGGTTCCTCCTTCATACGGACCCGAATGCCTTTCTGATAAAAGCGCCGGCTTCGGCGTCGATTGAGGTCATTCATGGCGCCGAAAAACCTCACTGCTGCCCGCGCGATTCGCGTCGACGGCAGCGCGAAAGGCACGCCTCCCGGGCGCGAAACCCAGCACCTTCTCGACGCGCTAGCCTCGCGCAATGAGCTCTTGCAGAAAGAAAACGCCGCCTTGCACGAAAGCGAGGAGAAGCTCGCGGTAACGCTCAACTCCATAGGCGATGCCGTCATCGCCACCGATGCCGAAGCGCGGGTAACGCGTCTTAATCCAGTCGCCGAAAAGCTTACCGGCTGGA
>PMDT01000177.1 GCA_003154555.1 Spirochaetaceae bacterium | reverse complement strand
CCGGTATAGTCGTAGAACCGGGGCACGAGGTTCACGAGGCTGGTCTTGCCGGATCCGGTTGAGCCAAGAAGTGCGATGGACTGTCCCGAGGAGCAGTGGAAGCTCACCCCGGAGAGGATGGGCTTCGCGGGGTCGTAGCCGAATGAGACGTCCCGGAAAACGAGGTCCCCCCGGAGACGGGTGCCCGCGATGGGGCTTCCCTGCGCAAGGGGCTCCTGCGGCTCGACCATCACGGTCATCACGCGTTTGTAGGAGACCAGGCCGCTGGAGATGTCGACAATCAGCCTGCCAAGGAACCGGATGGGCCAGATGATCTGCCCGATCATGGCGACGAATGCCATGTACGTCCCCAGGCTGATGGTGCCGCGGATGGCGAGTGTCGCGCCGTACACGAATCCCCCGATCATCTGCACGGCGCAGATGATGTCCGTGAGGGGCCAGAAAAGCGCATTCAGCGTGATGAGCCTGCGCCCGCGGAGGTACTTCTCGTGGTTCACCGTTTCAAACCTGTCTTTTTCGAACTGCTGCCGCGCAAACGCCTTCACGACGCGCACGCCGGTGAGATTCTCCTGGAGCGTCGTGGAAAGGATCGCCTCCTGCTCCTGGTATTTCTCGTAGCGCTTCGAGATGGCCTTGAAAAAGATCACCGACACGGCGAGCACAAAGGGCAGCACGATGATGGACGCCAGGCCCAGCCGGGCATTCATGCTCAACACCGCGGCGAGATTCACGCCGAGCATCAGGACGATGCGGCCGAAACCGATGGCCTGGTCCGCGTAGAACCGCCGGACCGCGTCCATGTCGGAGGTGGCCCTTTCGATGAGATCCCCGGTCGGTGTCTTGTCGAGATACGCGAAGGGCATCTTCTGCACCTGGTCGTAGAAGGAGTCCCGCAGCCGCCGGGTGGTGCCCTCTGAAGTGCGCGCCGCGAGGCGCCCGGCCAGGAACGAAAATGTGCCCTGGAATGCGGCAAGCCCCACGAACGCCGCGGCGACCCAGACGATGGGCGCCAGTGCGCGCGAAGGCAGCGCGACATCGATGAAGCGCCGGAGCAGGAGATAAGTGCCCGTCTGCGAGCAGGTGGCAAAGCCGGTGCTGAGGATGGCGACGACGTAGCCCAGCCGGTAGCCGGTCATGAGACGCCACAACCCGAAAAGACGATTCTTCGATGCCGCTGCGCGCGGGTCGAATGTCTTCATCCTGAAATTCCTTATACGTCGGGGAAGGTGACAATCGCCTGAGAGAGAAAGGCGAAAGAGCCGAACGAGACGGGACTGTGGAAGGTCACACCAACTGTTTCATGATTCGAGTCAAATGATTTTCATGCGCATTGTCAAGAGCCGGCTTGACTTTCTTCGCAATCGAGGCTTTGTTTCCGTCATGGGGCGTGCCGCACCGATCATCCTCGTGACCGGATCCCTCGAAGCCGAACAGGAGAAGCGCCTTCTCGCGCTCGCCCCCGGAGCACGGATCGTGCGGGAGGAAGAGCTCGTCGCGGATCACGGACTGGCGGCGAAAGTCGAGGTCTGCTATTCCTCGCTGCCCGCTCATCTCTGGAAAGAGGCCACGGGCCTCCAATGGCTGCAGGCGGGCTATGCCGGGATGGACGATATCCTGTCCATGCCCGAGGCTCGTGCGCATGGCGCGACATTCACCAATGTCCACATCCACGCCCACGCCATGGCGGAGCACCTCTGGGGAATGGCGCTCATGCTCACGCGCAACCTGCACCACGCGTTGCGCGCCCAGGGGGAGGGTCGCTGGGACAGGGAGACGATGATCCAGGGCCTTTCGGCGCTCGCCGACCGGACACTCTGCGTCGCGGGCCTGGGGGTGATCGGCACGCAATGCGCCGACATCGGCCGCGCCTTCGGCATGCGCGTGATCGGGATCAGCAGGCGCGCCCGCGCGAATGAGGCGGTGCAGGCGGTGTTCGGCCCCGACGACCGAAAGACCGCTTTCGCGCAGGCGCGGGTCATCATGCTGGTGCTGCCGGGCACCCCGCTCACGCGGGGCTTCGTCGGGAAGGCGGAGCTGGATTCCATGAAGGGGGCATTCCTCCTGAATGCGGGGCGCGGGAACAGCATCGACACCATGGCGCTCGTCGATGCGCTGCGTGACGGGCGCGTGCGCGGCGCGGGCCTGGACGTCACCGATCCCGAGCCTCTCCCGGCGGGGCATCCGCTGTGGAGCATGCCGAACGCAATTATCTCCCCGCATTATGGCGGCACACACCCCGGCTATGAAGAGGAAGCTTTCGACATGTTCTGCCAGAACCTCGCCCGCTACGTCGCGGGACAGCCGCTCTTGAACGTCGTGGACAAGGAAGCGGGGTACTGAGGAACGTCCTGTGGAGGGAAACAGGAAGATCCTGATCGGCACAAGCGGCTACTCCTATGACGACTGGGTCGGACCCGTCTATCCGCCGCAGACTCCAAAATCGGATTTCCTCCATCTGTATGCAAGCGAGTTCCCGATCGTCGAGCTGAACTTCAGCTACTACGCGCAGCCGCGCGCACAGGCGCTGCAGCGTATGATCGATACGACGCCGGAGGGTTTTCTCTTTGCCCTGAAGGCGCATCGGAGCATGACGCACGAGATCGGAGAGGGCTGGGAAAAGGAGATCGAAACATTCCGTCAGGGTCTGCAGCCGCTGGTCGATGCAAAGAGGCTCGCGGCGGTGCTCCTGCAGTTTCCCTACAGCTTTGGCTATTCGCCGGAGTCCCGGACGCGCCTTTCGACCCTCTGCGCGCGTCTTGAGGGGCTGCCGCTCGCCGTGGAGTTTCGAAAGAGCGACTGGCTGCAGGACCGGGTCTACGAAGGCTTAAGGGAACGCAACGTGGCACTGGTGAGCGTCGACGAGCCGGACCTGCCGAAGCTGCTGCGGCCGTCCACGGTGACCACAGGGACTTTCGGCTACCTGCGATTCCACGGGCGCAACAAGGAAGAGTGGTGGACCGGCGACAACGCCTCGCGCTACAACTATCTCTACAGCCCCGCGGAGATGGGGGAATGGGCGGATCGCATCAGGACGATCATGCAGCGCGTGCCCATGCTGCTCCTGTTCTTCAACAATCACTGGCGGGGAAACGCCGCGAAAAACGCCCGTGAGATGCGCCTGCTTCTTCAGCAGGCCGGGATCACGTAAACCACTTGCTGGTGGGCGCCGGCGGGCTGTAGCCGCGGATGTACGCCATCGCCTCGGCAGGGCTGCCGACGAACGGGCAGGTGGCGCGGTAGGCGGGCTTGGCAAAGCGCTCCGCGTAGAAGACTTCGAAGAACTCCACCAGCCGATCGTAGAATCCGCCGACATTCACCGCCACGAGGGGAACCTTCAGAAAGTCGAACTGCTTCTGCGTGATGACCTCCGTCATCTCCTCCAGCGTCCCGAAGCCGCCGGGAAGCACGAGAAAGGCGTCTGCCATCGCCATCATGCGCGCCTTGCGCTCCCGCATGTCGCTCGTGAAAATAAGCTCGTCGCATTCGGTGTACGGCACCCCGGGCCTGTTCATGAACGTGGGGATGATGCCGACTACTTTCCCGCCCCCCGCGTGCACGGCCCGCGCGACGGCCCCCATCAGGCCGACCCTGCCCCCGCCAAAGACAAGAGAATGCCCGGCCTGCGCGATAAGCGTGCCCGCTTCCGCGGCCGTATCGAGATACGCCGGGTCCACGGCGTCGCTGGAGGAGCAGAAGACGCAGATTCTCATGGCGGCACTATAGGAAAGCACCGCAATCGCATCAAGACGCTGTCGCGCGCACGCGAGCCGACGGGGAACGGTCACCGCGCGTGCCGGGCAGCGGCCCGCGCGCGGTCCCGGGGCATCCGGGGGGCACGCGCGCCACTTGACGCGCCATGCAGTGAACCGTATAATTATGCGGTCGGATGGGATATTTATCCATATGGCGAAGTCGCGCGGACGACAGGCAGGTCATGGAGGCGTTGTGAGGGCGGCCAAGAGCATGGCGCAGCGGGAAGAACCGGGGCGCGGCGTGCGCCTGGAGGCGATCCGCCGGATCGTGGCGGATGCGGCTGTCGACAGCCAGGAGCGCCTGACGGAGCTCCTGAAACGGCAGGGCTTCGAGGTCGCGCAGGCCACTCTTTCCCGCGACCTGAAGAGGCTGGGCATCGGCAAGGCGCCCAGCCCGCGCGGCGGCTACACGTACGTGCTCTCCGACGCCGAGGTGCGCCCGGGGTCGGATGCCACCTATGTGCAGGACTTCATGCGCGGATATCGCTCGCTTGAGTTCTCAGGTGCCTTCGGGCTCATGCGCACGCTGCCCGGTCACGCCAGCAGCGTCGCCTCGGCGCTCGACAACCTGCGCATCCGGGAGGTGCTGGGCACCATCGCGGGGGACGACACGATCCTGATCGTTCCCCGGGACGGCGTCGCGCCGTTTCGCCTCGCGCGCGCAATACGCGTGCGCATTCCGGGCTTTCCAGGAGGGGCATGAATGAAGGCTGCCGTGCTTGGCGCGACGGGCTATACCGGTCTTGTCCTGCTGCGGATCCTCGCGGAGCATCCGGATGTCCGCGCGATACTCGCCGTTTCCTCGTCCCAGGCAGGCGCGCCTGTCCGTTCGGCGGACCCTGGCCTGCCGTCAACGATAGCAGAAAAGATTCCGGGCGGGTCGCTCTGCGCGGTCGCGGAGGCGCTGCGGGCCGCGGAGAATCATGAGCTCGACGTCGTCTTCTCCGCGCTTCCGCATCTGAAATCCGCGGAGATATGCGCGCCCCTGTTCGGGAAAACAGTCGTGATCGATCTTTCGGCCGACTTCCGCATCCACGATCCCACGGTCTTCCAGGCCGCCTACGGTTCTCCCGTTCCCCGGCCCGACCTGCTTTCGCGCGCCGTCTACGGTCTTGCCGAGTGGCATACCGACGCGCTGCGCCGCGCGGACCTTATCGCTGCGCCGGGGTGCTATCCGACCGCGACGCTGCTCCCGCTCCTGCCGCTTGCGCGGGCAGGGCTTCTCAAAGGGATGGTGATCGTCAACGCCATTTCTGGCATCTCAGGGGCGGGGCGCAAGGAAAAGATGGACCTCCTCTACTGCGAGCGCTCGGAAAACGTCA
>PMDT01000291.1:2309-12833 GCA_003154555.1 Spirochaetaceae bacterium | reverse complement strand
GTGGCCGGGCTCAGCGCATGGCGCGCGTGGCGTTCAGGATCGCGACAAGCGCCACACCCATGTCCGCAATGACTGCTTCCCACATCGTCGCCACGCCAAAGGCCCCCAGCGCAAGAAATATCCCCTTCACGCCAAGGGCAAAGACGATGTTCTGGATGACGATTGCCCGGGTTCCGCGCGCGCGCGTGATCGCCTCCAGTATCTTGGTGGGGCTGTCGGACATGAGCACGACGTCGGCCGTTTCCACCGCCGCATCCGATGCGGTCTTTCCGAGCGCGATTCCCACGTCGGCGCGGGCGAGCACCGGCGCATCGTTGATGCCGTCCCCGACGAATGCCGTCCTCCCCGGCCAGGCCCGCATGATCCCTTCCAGCCGGGCGACTTTTTCTCCGGGAAGCAGGTCCCCGTACTGCTCGTCGATGCCCAGCTCAGCAGCGGTCCTCCGCGCCACGGCAGCGTCATCACCGGTGAGAAGGGCCGTATGCGTGATACCGAGTGAGCGCAGCCCGCGTATCGCTTCCTTTGCACCGGGGCGCAGCTCGTCGCCGATCACAAGGTAGCCGGCGTACGAGCCGTCCACCGCGCAGTGGACGGCGGTTCCCTCCACGATGCACGTGTCGTGAGCGACGCCGTTGGCGTGCATGAGCCTGTCGTTGCCTGCGAGTATCGACCTGCCGTCCACGGTCGCCAACACCCCCTCCCCTCCGAGCTCCCGATACGCCGCGGACAGGTTTCCGTCCACCGCTTTCCCGTAGGCACTTCGGATCGAGGCCGCAATGGGGTGATTGGAATGCGCCTCGGCCAGCGCAGCCCAGCGGAGCAGGTCGGGTCCGGAAACACCGTTGCGCGGCTGTATCGCGCTGACGCGGAAGCTTCCCTGCGTCAGCGTACCGGTCTTGTCGAAGACCACGGTGCGCAGACCCGCCAGCGCGTCGAGATACGTGGCGCCTTTGACGAGTATGCCGTGGCGCGACGCGCCTCCCACGCCGCCGAAGTAGCCCAGTGGAATGCTGATGACCAGCGCGCAGGGGCAGGCAATCACGAGCATCGTGAGGGCACGATAGACCCAGGTGGAAAGCATCGCGCCCGGGAGGAAAAGGGGCGGCAGGAATGCCACCAGCGCCGCGGCCGCAACGACGGCAGGCGTATAGCGCCGGGCGAATCGCGTGATGAATCGCTCGGTGCGCGCCTTCTGCGCTGTGGCGCTTTCCACCATCTGCACGATTCGTGCGGCGCTGGAGCTCGCGGCCAGGCGCGACACGCTCATCTCTATGGAGCCGTCCGTGCTGATGTAACCGGCGAGCATCTCGCTGCCCGGGAAGACGCGGCGGGGAACGCTTTCCCCGGTCAAGGCGGCGGTGTCGACGAATCCGGCGCCCGTGGTAACGATTCCATCCAGGGGGATCCGCTCGCCGGGGCGCACCATGATCTGCTCCCCGACCCTCACGTCCTCTGGCTTCACATCGACGTGATGGCCGTTTCGGAGGACACGGGCCGAATCCGGCCGCAGGGCCAGGAGTGCGCGGATTGATCGCCTGCTGCGCTCCACGGAAAGCTGCTGGAGCAGCTCGCCCACCTTGTAGAACACCATCACCGCGACGGCCTCGGATCGCTGGTGAATGATGAATGCGCCGACCGTCGCAATGGTCATCAACAGGTTCTCGTTGAACATCTTTCCGCGCACGATCCCGCGCAGCGCCGCTGCCAGGACATTCCAGCCGACAACCAGGTACGCGGCGCCGAATACCACTTCCGTGAGCCAGGGATACGGGGATGCGATCATTGCGGGAGTAAGAATCATGCCGGCGCCGAGCAGGGCGCTGCCAAACAGCAGTATCGCGAGCTCACGAATGAGAGGAGATTTGCGGGTCTGGACCTTGTTGCCGCTCATGCAGTCCGCTCGCTTTCCGCCAGGTGTACCCTCATCGACTCCAGCACCGCGCTTACGTGGTCATCGCTCAGGGAATAGTAGATGATCTTTCCGTCGCGTCGGTGGCTCACCAGGCGCGCCGCCTTCAGCACGGAGAGCTGGTGACTGACGGCGGAGACGCTCATTCCAAGCGTCTCGCTCAGGTCGCAGACGCAGAGCTCACCGGCAAGGAGAGCATGGAGGATCCTGAGCCGGGTCGAGTCACCCAGCGCCTTGAAGAACCCTTCCATGCCCGCAAGCTGATCCGGCGGGGGGAGATTCGCCCGTCCCGCCTCGACAGCCTGGGGATGAATGACCCGTGTGCTGCAACCGTTCATCGTACCTTCTCTCACTTGAACAAACGTTCAAATGAACGTTAGCACGGGAGTACAAGGCTGTCAACAGGCACTATGCGCGGAACGCCAGATGGCCCGTTAAGGGCTCCGTCAGCTTATGTCCTTCAGCTTCTGGTCGAGCTCTTCCTTGGAAATCTCTCCCCGTGCATAGCGCTGCTTCAATATCTCTGCCGCAGAATCGGGGCGATAGCCGTCGTGAGGACGGCCGTTGCTTCCACGTAGACGCGAGTTGCGACGCAGGGCAACCACGACAACGGCGACGATTGCGACGATGAAAGCGATCCGGAAAAGGAATCCGAATATGCCGAGAAATGGCAGCCAGTGACCGAAAAGACCCCAATGCCAGAACATGGTTCATCTCCTTCTTTCACGTCTCATCTCATGCAACACCCGTGGACGCCTGTCCGTGCACTTCATCGTTTGCGCCGCGCCGGAACTGTGATTCGTAGAGCTGGGCGCGTCCGGGTGCGTCCCCCTGCAGCCAGAACCGGTCGCCGTGCATCAGCGGGTCTCCGGCGGGGGCGCGGCCTGTCCGGCAGCTGTCTTCGCCGCGCCGTGCATCGCGCCGCGGGCGAGCGAGGCGGCGATGCCTATCACGCACAGCGCGGCGAAGACAAGGAAACCGACGCGAAATGCGCGGAGGAAGGCCGCGTACCGGTCAGGTGTGATCTCCACCTGCCCGACGTAGATGGCGATGATGAGCGCGGCGACGCCCATGCTGAGCATCTGGCCGATGAGTCTCATGACGCCCGTGGTTGCCGAGGCGACGCCGTACTGTCGCCGTTCCACGGACCCCATGATCGCGCTGGTGTTCGGGGAGGAGAAGAGCGCGAATCCCAGACCGCAGAGGATGAGGATGAGCACGATGGTGACGAGCGGCGTCGCGGTGCCCAGAAACGCCGTCAGGAGCAGCCCCGTCGCGCTCATCGCCATACCCACGGATGCAAGGACGCGCGGCTCGATCCTGTCGGAGAGACGCCCCGCAAGGGGTGAGAATATCGCCATCATCACCGGCTGGGCGAGCAGGACGAGCCCCGCATTCCACGGACTCATGCCCTTCACGTACTGGAGGTAGAGGCTCAGGAGAAAGGAGATGGCATACGTTGCCGCGTAATTGATGAGCGCGGCGAGACTGGAAAAGGCAAAAACGGTGTTGCGCCGAAAGAGGCTCACCTCCATGACAGGATAGGTTGTCCTGCCCTCCCGCACGATGAAGCCCGCGAGCACCGCCGCGCCTGCAACGAAAAGAAGGCCACCGTTCAGGGACGGCAGCAATCGGAATCCGTACATGATTCCAAGGAGCGCCACGCCATAAAGGAGGGACCCGATCATGTCCATCTTCTGGCCGCGCGCATCGGCCCATTCGCCGCGCATCCTCCAGAGCGTCATCGCGACCACGATCAGCCCCAGGAGCGTCGTGAAAAGGAAGATGCTCCGCCATCCGAATGCCTGGGTGAGAAAACCGCCCACGAACGGACCGAGCGCACTCCCCGTATACACGGAGGCGACCGTCACGCCGAGAGCGCGCCCGCGCTGCTCGGGCGGATAGACCGAGGTGACGATTGCCGTCGACGTGCCGAACATCATCGCGTCGGTGAAACCCTGCAGCGCGCGCAGCCCGATCAGCATCGCCTCCGAGGTGGCCAGGGTGCAGAGAAAAGACACCACGGTATATCCGATCATGCCCGTGAGGAAGACCTTCTTGCGGCCGCGGATATCCGCCAGGCGACCCATGGGAACGAGGAACACCGCCGCGGCGAGCAGGTATGCCGTGGTGATCCAGCTCAGCGTGACGGCGTCCGCCGCATATTCCTTGCCGATCGTGGGAAGCGCAATGTTGATGGACGTGGCCATGAACGGGGTAAGAAAAGACGCCATCGCCGCGACAAGAAGGACCACCCGCTTATCGACGCTGCCGGACTCCGGTTGCTTCATTCGTCTAAGATACTCTTGCCGGCGGGGGCATGTGCAGAGGGGGACTATTCCTCCAGGAAGCCCAGCTCCCGCGCCTTCAGGGCGGCCTGCGTCCTGTCGCGTGCATCGATCTTGGAGAGTATCGTGCTCACGTGGTTCTTCACCGTGCCTTCAGCGAGGAAGAGCTTCTCCGCGATTTCCTTGTTGCTGAGCCCCCGGGAAAGCAAGCCCAGCACGGCGCGCTCCCGGCCGGACAGGGGCTCCACGAGATGCTTCTGGGCCGCCGCGGTGGGCTGTGACAATCGCGCAAAGGCATCCATGACTTTGCGCGCGACCGCGGGCTGGAGCGCCGCCCCGCCACTGGCGATCGTGCGCACGGCAGCCGCCAGGTCCGCGCCGGACACGTCCTTCAGCAAGTACCCGCAGGCTCCCGCGCGCACCGCTTCGAAGACGAGCTCGTCCTCGTCGAATGTCGTGAGCATCAGGATCTTCGCGCCGGGCGCGCGTCCCCTGATGCGGCGCGTCGCCTCGACGCCGTCCATGCGCGGCATGCGGATGTCCATGAGAACGACGTCCGGCGCGAGCTCCCCGAATGCCTGGACAGCGGCCGCGCCATCCGCGGCCTCGCCCGCGACCGCGATGTCTTTTTCCATCTCCAGCAGCGTGCGCAGCCCTTCGCGCATGAGCTGCTGGTCGTCCACGAGCAGCACCCGCAGCATCACGAGTCCTTCGCCGGATTTCCGCGCGCGGCGCCGGACGCCGGCAGGACGAGGCGGAGCTGCGCGCCTCCCTCGACCGCAGGCTCCAGGTCCACGCTCCCGCCAAAGACCGCGGCGCGCGCGCGGAGATTGCCCAGGCCGAAGCCGCGCCCGCCGGGCGCCTGATCCGTGGAAGATGCAGGCCCGAGGCCCCGGCCGTTGTCCCGGCAGGTCAGAATGTAGGCATCCCCATCCGCCCGGAGACCGAGCGACACGCGCGTGGCCGCCGCGTGCTTCTGCACGTTCGTCAGTGCCTCCTGCGCGGTGCGGATGAGCACGAGCTTGCGGTCGGGATCGGGCTCGGGCAGACCGGGCGTGAGGTCGAGCGTTACCGCCGCTTCCGCTCCCTGCGCAAAGACGTCCACAAGGGCGGCGAGCACCTCCGGGAGTGTCTGCGCGCCCGGCAGGTCCGTGTGCAGGGCGCTCACCGCCGCGCGCAGCTCGTCCAGGCCCTGACGGACCTGCGTGCGGGACGTGTCCACCATCTGGGCGGCCCTTTCGGGCTCAGTGGGGATGAGGCGCGCCGCTCCCTCCAACAGCACGGCAGCGGCCGTCAACCGGTGGCCCACGGCATCATGCATCTCGCGCGCAAGTCGCTGGCGCTCGTCCATGACGGCCATGTCGCGGAGGCGTCCCTGCGCCCGGGTGAGCTCGGCGAGGAGCTGCCCGCTCTCCGCCTGGGCCTGCAGGGAGCGGCGAAACGCGACGGCGAAGGCGATNNGCCGAGCGGCATGCGCATCCCGACGATTGTGCAGATGACAAAAAAGAGGATCGCGCCATAAATCGGCACGGCACCCCACACCATGATGGCGACCACGATGACTGACGCAACGAGCGACGAGACAAGGAAGATCGCTTTTTCCCCGTAACGCTCGGTGAAGAAGACGAATGAGAGGCACGCCGCGAACGCAGCCAGGAGCCCCGCGATCCACCAGAAGCGCGGCCCCACCGGGATCTCCAGGAGCTGGGCAACGGCCACGCCGGCGACGGTGAGATACCCCGCCCAATGCAGGATCGCGTTGCGTCGGTGCTTCCTTTCGCGGGGCGCCGCGGCAGAAGGAAAATCAGCAGGCGGCATACAGGCACTATACCACGTCACGAGACGGCTGCGCGGCGCGACCTGGCGGCAAGCGCCGCCAGGATGAAAACCACAACGCCGAAGGCGAGCAGGAGCACCGTGCTCCGCAGCGCCGGGCCGGTTGCCGCCGACGGGGAAAGAACCGCCAAAAAGCCATCCATCGCCCAGCCCGCCGGATCGATCTTCGTCACGCTTCGAAGCGATGCGGGAAAGAATGCGGCGGGGTACCAGCACCCCCCGAACACGGCGAGGACCATGGCCAGGGCCAGCCCGAGGGACCCGGCCTGCCGGGACGTTCGACAGAGAGCGCCAAGCAGGGCACCCAGCGCCGCGCCCGCCAGGCAGAAAGCGACGCTCAGCATGAGAAGCTCGACCGGGTGGGAAAACCACGTGAGACCGAACACGAGCGTTCCGAACCCGATCAACAGCGCCATCTGCACGAGCGCGCCAAGCATTTCGGCGGTCACGCTCGCCGCGGTGACGATGCTGCGCGGTGCCGGAGTCGTCTGGACCCTCCGCATGGTTCCCCGCTTCCGCTCGGTGATGAAACCCGCCCCGAGGCCAAGGAGAGGGACGAGGGCCCACGTGATGATCTGGCCGGCATTCCCGGTCGCAGCCGCCGAGGGCGCGTCGAGGGTGCCTGTCGTGAGTGAAGGTTCAGGGGCTGCGGCCGTTGCCGTCGAAGGCGCCGCGGAGGCCGGCCCCGTGCCTGCCGGCGCCCCTGTTCGTGCGGCCGACAGCCAGTCTCCCACGCGATGCGCAGTTGCCCCGGCCGATCCGCGCCACGGCGAAAGCTTGAACGTGAGCGTGAAAGGCAGCTCGCCGCCCGTTGACGCGGGCGGGGTGAGACTGAGAAGCAGGTCAGGCTCCGAGGTGCTGATAAGCGCCGTCGGATCGGTCACCCCGCGCACACGGACATCAGGCATCTGGCCCAGCAGCGCCCCGAACGCGCGGCTTGCCGGTGACCCCACGGTGTCTTGAAGGAGGACCAGTGGCGCCTGTGCGCCTTTGCGGTTTCCCGTCATCGATACGCCGGAAAGCACGACGGTGAAGACAACGGGCAGCAGGATGAAAAACACGAGCTCCAACGGGGAAGAGAACCTGACGCGCAGGTCTTTGATGATGATCGCGAAAAATGCGCGCATGACTATCTCCTTGTCGTGGACGGGCGGCGGGTGCGGAGCGCGGAGGCGACCCACAGCACGGCCGTCATGATGCCCAGCGCGCCCAGGTCGCGCAGGACGCTCGCGGCGCCGCCACCCAGCGCGAGGGAAAAGAAGGCGTGCTGACCCCAGTAGTTCGGGGTGATGCGCGCAAGAGTGTCCATCCAGGGGCTCGTCGGGATGACGGCGGCAAAGCTCCTGCTCAGGATTCCGAATGTCAGGGTGAGCACCATGCCCAGGGCGTTGATGCGGCTCGGGGTGCGGCCCAGCGAGACCAGCAGCGCGACCCACCCGCTTGCGCAGACGGCGAGCACGAGGCAGATCAGGACGAGGATGCCCACGGGGCCCCACGAAAGCCTGTACAGCAGGCTCGAAATGCCGATGAGCACCAGGAGCTGGAGAAAGAGAAGGACGATGTGCGATACGGTGCTTCCCGCCGTTATGGAGATGTCGGCGATCGGCGCGGAGCGCAGGCGGTCGCGCACCCCGCGATCCGTGTCCTCGGCGATCGTTTTTGCGGACTGCCGGACCGTCAGCATCATGAAGAAAAGCGCCATGCCCGGCGCGATATACGACAGCGCGTCGAAGCCTCCCACCGGGGCTGCCTGGAACGGGGTATTCCCCGCCACGAGCCCGATGGCGACAATGAGCACGAGCGGCACGATGAGTGTCATGACCAGGCCCACCGGGTCCCGCAGCGCCCTCTTCAGATCCTGCCAGGCGATGATGAAGAGCGCCATCATTCACCTCCCTGCGCGACCAGCTCGCGGCCGGTATACGCCAGGAAGACAGTCTCGAGATTCGGCTCCCGTATCTCGATGTCGCGCAGCGTGGCCCGCACGGCGCTGGCGGCTTCCACGATGCGTGGAAGGAGCTGCCGGACGCGCGGTGCCGTCACGGTGACGTGCGCCCCGTCGTTCTCCACGGACAACCCGGGCACCGTCCGCAAGGATGCCGACAGGCGATCCCCTTCGTCTTTGCCGGCGAGCGCAACGCGGAGCCTTTCGCTGCCGCCGACGCTCGCCGCAAGCTCCCGGCAGGTGCCCACGGCAAGAAGCTTCCCGTGGTCGATGATGCCGACACGGTCGGAGAGCTCCTCCGCCTCGGCCATGTAGTGNNAGCACCGATCGCCTGCTCTGCGGATCGATGCCCACGGTGGGCTCGTCCATGAACACCAGGCGCGGCGCGTGCAGCAGGCCCGCGGCAATGTTGAGGCGCCGCTTCATGCCGCCGGAGAGCGTCTTCACCGTGCTGCGCGCCCTATCGGAAAGGCCAACCTTGTCCAGAATCGCCGCGATGCGCCGGCGCAGATCCGCCCCGTGCAGCCCGTAGAGGCGACCCCAGAAGAGCAGGTTGTCGAAGGCTGAAAGCTCTTCGTAGAGGGCGATCTCCTGCGGGACGACGCCGAACAACCGGCGCAGCGCCGCGCTGCGGCCGCGGACCGATATCCCGTCGATGCGCGCATCTCCACCGCTGGGCTCCACGAGCGCGGAAAGCATGCCGATGGTCGTGCTCTTTCCGGCGCCGTTGGGACCGAGCAGGCTGAAGACCTCCCCTTCCCGTATCTCGAAGCTCACGCCGTCCACGGCCGTGAGGCTCCCGAACTGCTTTTTCAAGTCCATGACTTCAACGAGTGCCATGTCGTTCCTCCTGATCATGGCACAAATATGCCGCCGGCCCCCCGGGTGCCGGCGAGTGCCGAAAGTCATGGAATTGTCATGATGACGGCAGGAGTACGTGAAGCTCGTTTTTACGCAAAAACGGAGAAATAGCGGTCGAAAAAGTGATCCCGATCCACACCGAATGCCACTTCGTGCCTTCCCGAGGCATCGGCGGTCCACAACGTTGCCCCGGCAAGACGGGGACTGGCGAGCTCCACGTCCACGGTGCCCTTCTCATACGTACAGACGGCGGGATGAAAAACGGCAACAGCGGCGAGCGGATCGTGAAAGATGATGTTCCCGTCGTGCCGGGGCCAGTATTTCCAGAAATCCAGCACGGGCCGCAGGAGCGGTCCCTGAAACTTCTGCCGCACCTCGGCTGCCTCCAGTGTGACCCGGGTTGTCACATCGAGGCCGATGCTCCGGTGCATGCCCACCGCGTGGCGGTAGACAATCGCCGTCGCATGGGGATCGAGAAGCGCGTTCCATTCCCGCGGCCCATAGCCGGCGGCGCGATTGGAAAAGACGCCGCACATCATCACGAGGCCCTTCAGAAGCCCGGGGAGTGACGGGTCAAGCGCAAAGAGGAGCGCGATATTCGTGAGGGGCCCTATGGTGAGGAGAACGATCTCGCCGGGATGGGCGCGTATCGTTTCCCGCAGAAAGTCCACGGCGCCGCCCTCCGGGAATGCCTGGTCGTGCGGCCAGTCGGCCAGCGCCGCCGCCTGCGGGGCATGCGTCTGCTTCTGCGCGACCAGGAGCGGCAGCTCGGCGCCCGGAAAGATCGGAATGCGCCTGCCCGCGGCGCGGCAGAGCACGCTTGCAAGACACGCCCTGTTTGTCGCCTCACCGCTCACGGTGGTGATCCCGAGAAGCTCGCAGTCCGGATTGGCCAGGAGCCACGCAAGGGCAACGGCGTCGTCGATGTCGCTGCCGATATCGGTATCCAGGAGAATCTTCATTGGTCGGATTATACCAGAGACGCGCCCTTCCTACCCCGGAGGGGCAATCAGGAGAAGCGAGTTTTCCGACGGGTCACGGGCGATCCAACCGTTCTCCGCCTGCTCCAGGGGAACTTCCGCCGCCCGCAGCCGGGCATTGACGCGATCCAGCTCTCCATGATCGTGAAGAAGCACCGTGAAATGGCGCATGCCGAGTGAGCCGGGCGGCGCCGGGGGAGCGCCCTCTCCCATCCAGGCGTTGAGGCCGATGTGGTGGTGGTACCCGCCGGCAGACACCATGCCCATCTGGAAGGCAGGCGCGAAGCCCATATCGCCGAATCCGACGACGCCCGTATAGAACCGGATGGCCTCGGCAACGTTGCGGACGTAGAGGTGGACGTGCCCGATGCGCGCCTCCGGCGGCAGTTCCTGGCCGAGACTGTCCCCTGGTCCGAGCTCCTTGAAGAGGGAATCGAGGTCCAGGGGGTCCCTTCCGTCGCTCGGGCGTCCATCGCGGCGCCGCGCAAAAGGCAACCCTTGCGCAATTCCCATGTCGCCGTCTTCAGGAGACTCGGCGTACAGCTCGATCTCCTGGCCTTCGGGATCCTTGAGGTAAGTGGTCTTTGTGATGACGTGGTCGGTGGGGTGGTTCACGTACTCGTGCGAAAAGAGGCGCGCCACTGCCCTCGCAAGCTCGCGCCGGTTGGGAAAAAGGACGGCGAAATGGTAGAGGCCTGTCGTGTG